>NZ_JBQFZU010000004.1:0-261676 GCF_056542405.1 Ruegeria sp. AD11(2025)
GCACCTGAAGGGCACTTCATATGAAGTCACACAGTCTCTGGATGAATTTGCGTTGGACGTGCCGGAAAACTTCCAGTCAAGATATCTAATGGATGACCCGTGGGTGAGCATTGACAATATGTTGAAGAGATTCACGGTGTTTCCGATTGAAAACTCAATCCACGGAGTCTCGAGCGTTCTTGAAAAGGAATTTGGATGTCCTCCCGTGGAAACGGAGATTAGGAATCGGACATCAGACTTAGTGGGTGACCAGCGCCTTAAGACAAAACAAGACCTTTCGAGGGCTACACATGCCAAACTGGTCGAAAGGCACTGTGCTGACCGTGAATTGTATGAGAGGGCAGGTGGAAAGGTTGATCTCGACCCGGTGAAATCGACACTATGGTCGCGGTTCCAGAAGCGCTTTGCCGGCTGAGTTACCCTTTTGGGCATTTGCCAGCGAGTTCGGAGAAAAACGTCGAGAAATATCTGACCTGTTGAGGTTAAAAGAAAGAACGGCTGATCGTTTCCCCTGAGACTGGTTGTAATTTGTCTGACTGTACAGCCATCCCACCCATTTCATTGCGCTAGCGTGGCCGACGTCAGACTGATCGTGTGATGCCTCCGTCGACGCGGATGTTTTGGCCGGTGATGTATCCGCCACCCTCCGAGGCAAGAAAGGCGACGGTGGCGGCGATCTCGTCATAGGCCTTGCCATAGCGCTCCATCGGGATGCGGGCCTTCCATTCCGGGTTTTCGGGCAGACTGTCGATGAAACCCGGAAGCACATTGTTCATCCGCACGTTGTCGGGGGCGTATTTGTCGGCAAACAGCTTGGTATAGGCTGCAAGTCCCGCGCGCATCACGCCCGAGGTTGGGAAGACCGGGTCCGGCTCGAACGCGGCGAAGGTAGAGATGTTGATGATCGCGCCGGATTTCTGACCAATCATGATGGGCGCAACGATCCGCGTGGCGCGTACGGCGTTCAGGAAATAGACCTCCATCCCCTCGTGCCAATCTTCGTCGCTGATTTCCAGAACTGGCGCGCGGGGACCGTGCCCGGCCGAGTTTACCAACACATCCACGCGGCCCCATTTGTCCAGGACCGCATCCACCAGTATTTGCATATCTGCGCTGGACCGGTTGGTGCCGGTTACGCCAATGCCACCAAGATTGGCAGCCAGGGCTTCTCCTTTTCCTGAGGACGACAGGATCGCGACGTTGAACCCTTCGGCCGCCAGTCGCTGCGCGCTTTCCGCCCCCATGCCGCTACCGCCGCCCATGATGATCGCGACTTTCCTCTCAGACATGTTTCACCTCCGTTCGATTAATGCAAATGCTCAGGAACCAACATGGTGTGAGGCGCGACGTTTGACCAATCAGTAATTCTGCCTTAATCCTGTAGAAAATCTATTGAATAGGATGTTCGGGTAGTGCGCAAATTACCGCCCTTGAATGCGCTCAAGGCTTTTGAGGCCTCTGGGCGCCATCTGAATTTCAGCCGTGCTGCCGAGGAGCTTGGCGTCACGCAGGGTGCTGTTGCTCAACATGTTCGGTCGTTAGAGGAACTGTTGAATATCAAACTCTTCGACCGAAAGCCCAGGGGTTTATCCCTGACGGATGAAGGTCGGAAATACCTTGCTCCGATCCGCCGGGCCTTTGACGTGATGACCGAGGCAACAGCCAATCTGTCGCCGCAGAGCGCCGTTGCTACAATCAGTACGACACCATCTTTTGCTACACGCTGGCTGGTGCCAAGACTGGGAGCGTTTTCGCAGGATCATCCGGACATCCGGCTCCGTCTGGACGCGTCAAACGCGCTGGCAAACTTTCAAACGGATGGGGTGGATATCGCGGTGCGGCAAGGGAAGCCTCCGTTTGGGCCGGGGCTGATCTCTGAGCCTTTGTTTGCCGCCGACCTGATTACAGTGTGCCATCCCGATCTGGCTTCGGGAGGCAGTCCAATCCGGTCACCCGCAGATTTGCTCGACCATATCCTGCTGGAAGATACGCATGGCCAGTGGCCCCTGTTTCTGGAGGCCGCACTGGGCGAAGTGCCGCCAGCCGGTTTGAAAACCATGGTGTTCAGCCAGACCTCTCTGGCCATCGATGCCGCGATTGCCGGGCAGGGTGTGGCGTTGGCCAACCGTGAATTTGTTGAGGGTGATCTCCGGGCAAAGCGACTGTGCCAGCCCGTCTCGTTTTCGACCGAGGTGCAGGAGGGGTATCACGTCGTTATCCCGCGTGCCCCCAGAAATCTACGGATCGTTGCCGCCGTACGTGCATGGCTGCGTGCGCAGGTCTGACACACCTTGGATTAATCAGGCATCACGACGTGCGAACACCCGATCAATGACGCAAGAAAGGCCTATTGCTGCCATATCCCCGGTGCAAAACAGTGGCAGAATAAAGTGCGGTCACCTTCATCGCAGGTTTTCGGGCCGGGTTTATGTGTCGCGACGGTAACGACCCCCCGAAATCTCGCGCCAACCAATTAGCGAAAGCCGATTGTTGGGATATCAAGAGCCGCAACTAAAAGTGAAACAAAAAATACGAGCAGCCAGTTCCGAAAAAAATGCGATCTTATCGCGCGAATTCGGACGAAAAACTCGGTCGGAGGTTCAATGTTATTGTCCGTTGTCGTCCCCTGCATGAACGAGGAGGCCTCGATCCCCATGCTGGTCGAACGGTTGATCGCTGCAACCGAAGCTTGGCAGGGCGACTCCGAGATCGTGCTGGTCGATGACGGATCGACCGATGATACGTGGAACGCGATCTGCGCGCAGTGCAAGGACCACGCCGCGATCCGTGGTCTGAAACTGTCGATGAATCGCGGCCATCAGGTAGCCCTGACAGCGGGTCTGATGGCAGCCAAGGGCGAGCGGATCTTCATGCTCGACGCCGATTTGCAGGACCCGCCCGAGTTGTTGTCGGACATGATGGCGATGATGGATCGCGGCTATGACGTTGTTTACGGGCGCCGCAGTGAACGGAAGGGTGAAAGCTGGTTCAAGAAGGTGACAGCCCACGGGTTTTATCGTGTACTGAACAGGCTGTCCGATGTGCCGATTCCCAACGATACTGGCGATTTTCGTCTGGTCACCCGTCGGGCGTTGGACGCGGTGCTGCAAATGCCTGAACGCGCGCGTTTCATCCGTGGGATGTTCGCCTGGGCCGGGTTCCGGCAGATCGGCATCGAATATATCCGCGATCCGCGTGTGGCCGGCGAAACCAAATACCCGCTCTCCAAGATGATCCGGTTCGCCTTTGACGCGTTGGCAAGCTTCTCGATCAAGCCGCTTCAGATCGCGACGCGAATGGCCTTTCTTACCCTCATTGTTGCCGCCCTTATGGCCGTCTACGTGTTCGGATCACTCATTATGTACAATACGGTCGCCGGCTGGGCATCGACCGTTCTGATCATCAGCTTTTTCTCGGGCATCCAGTTGCTGACTCTTGGCATCATGGGGGAATATCTGGGACGTCTTTATGTCGAAGCCAAGGGTCGACCGCTGTTCTTTGTCGACGAGCAAGCCGGGGATTCGGTCGAGCCCGTCGTAGAACACATAGCCAGACAACAATGACCGAACGCCGCCGCATATTTCGTTTTGCGGTCGTCGGGACCGGGGTGGCTGCCTATTACATGGTGGTTTATCTGGGGTTGCTTCACCTGTTGCGTTCACCCTGGATCGCCAACCTGATTGCCTTTGGGTCTGCCATCCTGATCCAGTATGTCGGCCAGACCGCCTGGACCTTTGGCAAGCCTTTGGCGATCCCGGCACAGTTCGGGCGCTTCCTTTGCATGATCGGGGTCGGGCTGGTCGTGTCTTCGGCAATTACCGGGATCATCGGGCCACGTATGGGGTTGCCCGAGACCGTCTCGGCCGCCTCGGTTGTCGTGGTCCTGCCAATCCTCAACTTTGTGATCCTTCGCCTTTGGGTCTATCGCGAGCGAAATTCAATCTAGAGATCAGTCATGTCGCATATCTATTCCAACGAGTTCTTTGACTATATCGATCAGGGCGCGCGGCGTTCCGCCAACAGCCTGATCCGCTGTCTTCAGGCGTGGATCAAACCGGAAAGCGTTATCGATTTCGGATGCGGTCGGGGGGTCTGGCTGTCGGAATGGTCGGCGGCTGGCTGCACCGATATCGCAGGTGTCGATGGTGACTACGTGGACCGCGAAAGGCTGGCCATCCCCACAGATGCTTTTTTCGGTAAAGACCTAGTTCAACCGATTGATCTTGGGCGGCGGTTCGATCTGGCCCAGTCGCTGGAAGTTGGAGAGCACCTGCCGAATGAGGCCTCGGTCAGTCTGGTCCAAAGCCTGACGACTCATGCCGATCTGGTGTTGTTTTCGGCAGCGGTGCCGGGACAGGGGGGCGAGTTCCATATCAATGAGCAACCGCTTTCATTCTGGCAGAACCTGTTCGCCGACCGTGGGTACACGGCCTATGACTGCCTGCGCCCGGTGCTGTTCGGCGACACCAGCATCGAGCCCTGGTATCGTTATAATTCTGTGCTCTACGCCAACGAATCCGGTGCAGCAAAGCTGCCGTCCGAGGTGCTGAAGACCAAAACTGACGGGGCGCTGAAAGAGGTGGGCTCTTTAGGCTGGAACCTGCGGAAGATGGTCGTACGCCGTTTGCCGCGCACGACAGTCACGGCGATCGCACAGGCTCGGGCGTCGATCATTGCACGATCCTACGGGGGCAAGGAATGAACACCCGCCCCCTGGAGAATGAGTTCGCACGTCTGTTCGTGCTGTGCTTTTCTTTGCTGGTCCTGGTGTATCTGCCGTTGATCGAGGATCCTTTCGTTCGGCATGATGACTTTCCTGCGCTGCTTGGCACGCGCAAGGCAGCGTTGTTGAAGACGCTGGATGAGGGGCGGTGGTTGAACTACTGGTGGCAATTCCGCCCGGTTTTCCTGCCATCACCGGTCCATTTTATCCTCTATCTGACAGGATGGTCGCTTTTTTCTGCGGCAACAGCGCTGAGCCTTTTGGATCGTGAAGTTGATGGCTGGTACAAGGGGTTTCTTGCCATTTTCGTGGCTCTTTCGATCCCTGCCTATCTGATGTCGTTCTGGTTCAATACGCTGTTGCCGGGTGTTTGGGTGGTCGCGCTTTTTGCGGTGGCGGTCGTCTTTCTTCCGCATCGCACGGTGCTTGCTCTATTGGTTGTGGCAGTGCCGTTGTCCTTTATGGCCTATACGACCTATCCGTTTCTGTTGCTTACCCTGGTTCTGTTGTCCCGCAAGGCGCCCAAAACCTATAAAAGCATGGCGATCACGCTGGGAGTGTTCGTTGTCAGCCTCGCCCTGGGTGTTTTGGCGGTTTATTCGCTGAACTACATCTATCACGGGGTGTTCGGCATTCCGGTCGCCCAATGGCGCGAACCGACCGAAGTGCATTCCTTTGCCGATCTACTGGCAAACATCGAAAAACAGAAGGATTACCTCCACAAAGCTCTCCAACAGATGGGTGGGGGCGTCGCGAAGCACGGTGTCGTCATTCCGCTTATGTTCCTGGCCGCTTGGCTGGCCTTGTTCATTTGGAACCGGTTTGTTGCCGTTGCTGTTCTTGCCGCCGTTCTGGCGGGGCTGGCACCGCTTGTAGGCAAAGCCCTGATGTCAGGCGTTCAGGTGCCGCTGCGAACGCTGGGCTGGGTGTGGATTTTATTTGGGTTCTGTATTGTCTCGGTTGCTGTTCATCTGTCGAAGTCCGGCGGCAGGTGGTTGAGTCTTGCCCGCATCGCGATCCTGTGCGTGCTGTTGTTCAACATGCTGGCGATTGCGAAGACCTCGTACTTTGCTTTGCCGCCGTGGCAGTACACCACCAAGGAAATGGCCAACGCTGTACCGGAAGGTACTGAAACCATATATGTCTATGGCGACTACATGGCTATTCACGGTGCGCGGAAGGCGGCAATTCAGCAAACCCGAGGGTTGCGGCTCAGGCTGGCCTATCTGACGGGGGCCACGGTGGTCCTCTGTGACGAAATGCCAAAGGGTTGCATGGATGTTGAGCCGCCTTTCGACGCGAAAGGTTCGGAAGACGCCCCGGTCGTCCAACCCGAGGGACAAGATGTGTTCATTCTGTTGCCCGCGCCCGAGGCCGTTTCCTGAAACTGTTCGATCAGTGTCCCGTTTGTCGGGCCGGTAAAAGGCCAATTGTAACGGATTTAAGAACGATTTATGTAGAGGGCTGATTTCAGAACCATCGCCCTGACAGGCGTGCGTTTTTGGTTAACAGGACCCGGTAAATATGATTGACCTGAGTGGCCTAACTCCCTTACGGGAAAGCCGCAATTACAAGATTTTCCAGCACCCTGAGATCGAGGGAGCGTTGTTGAAGGTTCGCGTTGATGAGCCGGAACGCAGGCACCCGTTGCCGCGCTATTCGGAATGGCGCTACGGTAATCTCAGGCAATGGAACCGCGAGGCGAATGAATACCTCGCCGCGCTGAACCGGGGGTGTCCTGAAATCGAACGTCTGGCGCGGTTCGCGGGCTATGCTCCGACTTCATTGGGGCCAGCTATCGCGGTGGAAAAGCTGACCGGACCGGACGGGGGACTTGCGCCGACTCTGCAATCTGAACTGGTGAAGTTCAATAAAGACCGGGAGGGGCGTCAACGGTTGCACCAAGAGTTCATGGAGTTACTGGACGATCTTGAACGGGGCCAGATCGTCGTTGGCGATATGGGGTTTGAAAACATCGTGCGCGCGCAAGAGCGTGGTGGAAAGCTGGTCATCATCGACGGACTGGGTGAAAGGGTGATGTTCCCGCTGGCCCTGTTCAGCAATTGGGCTTTCCGCAAATCGATCCAACGCCGCCGGGAGCGCATGACCAAGGGGTTCAGGCTGGACGTCCCGTGACAAAACGCCGGGCTCAGCCTGCGATGCGCAAAGGTACGGCACTTTCAACCTCTTTGCGGATTTCTTCGATCAGTGCCGTCGCCGCAGGGTTTCGCCTTTTCAGGTGCGTCCGCGCGACATAGGCAATCCTGGGCGGGTTGGGGAACAGGCCGTCAATGATCTCCATATCCGGGGTGACGTGCAGGCCGTTCAGCAGAGCCACGCCCAGCCCCGAGCGCACCGCCGATTGGATGCCGGCTGCGCTGGGGCATTCCAGAACATTGTCGAACCTATGCGGTCCGTGACCCATGCCCCAATGCCGATAAAAGCACTGACTGTCAAAGGACAGGAACGGAACAGGGGCGGTTAGGTCGACACGAAACTCCGGCGATTTGACCCAATGCAGGTTATCTTCGAACAGGATCAAGTCGTCGGGCGTTACGTCCTGACGAAAGATCTGCATGACCGCCACATCCAGTTCACCGGCCTTGAGCCAGGCTTGCACGTTTAGGCTTTGACTGGTTCGCGTGCGAACGTGCACTTCGGGGTACAGCCGTGTGAAACGGCCCAGGATGCGGGCGATACCGCTGGTGGTGGTGTCTTCGGTCATGCCCAGACGGATGGTGCCGGACAAGGGTTTCCTGCCCAGGGCTGCCAGGGCTTCGTCATGCAGTTCAGTGATCCGGCGGGCGTATTCGCACAGCCGCTGACCGGCGTCGGTGAACAGCGGGCCACCGGCGCGGCGGGCCAGAAGATCGCAGTCCAACGCGTGTTCCAGCCTCCGTATCTTGTGGCTGACCGCCGATTGCGACAGTGCCAGATGTTCCGCCGCCCGCGTCACGCCGCCGTGGGCCGAGATGGCGAGCAGTGCGCGAAGGGCATCGATTTCCAGACGTTCATTCATGTTATTAACCATGACATATTCTAATTGAAAAATGACAATCATTCATATGAGTCACATACTAACGGCGGTCTATTCACGGGGAAAGACTAATTACCGGAGACCAACCATGTCACACCTCGTCACCGACCACGCTTTGATCAACAACACCCGCATCTCGCATGGAACCTATGGCGCGGGCGAACCCGTCGTGCTGATCCACGGTACGCCATCCTCGTCCTATATCTGGCGAAACGTGCTGCCTGAACTGGTTGCCGCTGGCTACAAGGTTCATGTCTACGACCTGTTGGGCTTTGGTTTGTCCGAACGCCCCTGGGATCCGTCAGTTGATACTTCGGTTACCGCACAAGTTCCGATCCTCGAGGGGCTGCTGGATCTGTGGGGGCTGGATGACCTGCACGTGATCTCGCACGATATCGGTGGCGCGGTTGCTCCTCGATTTGCCGTCCAGTCGCCTGACCGGATACGGTCGCTGACCATGATCGATGTCGTCAGCTTTGACAGCTGGCCCTCGAAACGGACCAAAGAGCAGATGCAAGCGGGCCTGCAACACCTGATCGATTCACCCGATACCCAGCACCGGTCGCATTTTCGCGAGTGGCTTTCCTCGGCCGTTGTAAACAAACAGCGCCTGGCCGATACGGCGTTAGAGACGTATCTGGACTTTATCAGCGGACCCATCGGGCAGGGTAGCCTGTTCCAGCATCAGGTTCGCCACTATGACCCCAAACACACCAACAGCATCGATTATGCAAAACTCGGCGCCTTGCCGGTTCAGCTGATCTGGGGGGTGAATGATGCGTGGCAGGTGGTCGACTGGGCGTACAAGCTACATGACGCCATTCCTGGCTCTGAACTGCATATTCTAGAAAACTGCGGACACTTTGCGATGGAAGACCAGCCAGAGAAGATATCGACCCTGCTGGTCGACTTCCTTAAGCGAAAGGGGTGAGTCATGACCAAGATCGAAACCCCTCGCCGCAGTCTGACGACCGTGTTTGAAGTTACCGGGTCGGTTCTGGCGATGACCTACGCACTGCTGATCGCGTCGAATACTGGGGCGGAACTGCTGGGCTTTGCACTGTTGCTTTTGTCTGCTGGCCTGTTTGCCGCTTGGGCCGTGATCGACCGGCGTTGGACCTTTCTGCTGCTTCAGGGGTTCTACGCGACCTCGGCCGTTATCGGGCTGATCCGCTGGGCATAAACTTCGCATAGGGCTACCGTGCGTTTCCTGCTAGGACAGCCCTATGCGCATGGAAAAAAGAATCGAGATAGGCTTTCTACTTTTTGACGGCTTTCCCATGGCCTGCCTCACCTCGGTGATCGAACCGTTGCGGGCGGCCAACGAAATCGCCGGGCAAGAAGCGTTTTGCTGGTCGCTGATCTCGGAACACGGTCAAAAGGTTCTATCCAGCGCCGGCGTCGGCTTTGAGGCCGAACGATCGCTGGCGGAATACAAGGACATCGACATTCTGTTCCTGCTCAGCAGTCCGACCTCGGTTTTCGACAACTCGACGTCCGGAAATGGCATGTTGCGCAGCCTTGGCCGACACGGGACGGTTCTTGGTGGCATCAGCGCAGGCGTTTTCCCCTTGGTGCGATCCGGGGTCATGCAGGGTCATCCTGTATCAGTCCATTGGTGTTATGAAGCCGCGTTCGAGGCCGAATTCCCTGACATGGATGCTCGTAGCGAAGTGATTGTCAGGACCGCCAGCCGTTGCACCGTGTCCGGTGCCGCAGCGGGTTTTGATCTGGCGCTGCATCTGATTCAGGACCGGCTGGGCGGAGATGTCGCCCATGAGGTCGCCTGTTGGTTCCAACACCCGATGATGCGCGGGGCGGGGGTCCGGCAGCAGGTGCCTAGCGCAAATGCGCCTGGTACGGGTGACAGTTTGCCGCCGCTTGTGTCGCGCAGTGTTGCGCTTTTTGCTGCTCATATGAGTCAGCCGATTTCGATTGCAGACGTGGCGCGGCAGGCGGGTGTGACACCCCGCCAGATCGAGCGCGCCTTTAAGCAGGCGACGGGGCAAAGTCCAACCCACTATTACCGCGCCATGCGTATGAAAGCGGCCCGGCAGATGGTGGTTTATACCAAGGACCCGATCCCCGAGATCGCCGAGGCTGTTGGATACAGCTCGGTCTCGCCGCTGGTAACTCATTACCGCGCGGCATTCGGGCTGAGCCCCAGCGAGGACAGGCGCCGCATAAACCGGTTTCGGGTCGAGGACAACGCGCCACTTCCCTCGGTTTGATAGTTACTTTATAGCGCCGCGCGCATTGCTGTTACGATGGCGTGGTACAGCGATCCGGCCGAGGATCGCGGACCGTATATGCTGACCATTTCGGGCGACCGGCACAGTACGAAGCAGCCCACATGATGGATCGAACAGCGCGCGGCGCTACCCTCATCAAACTTGCGCAGGTCGAGTTGGCACAACAGTTCCAGCACCGTTGGAATGCCGTCGCCGCTCAGATCAAACCGTGTCCACGCGTCCGTCTGTTCCGTGACCGAAGCCGTATTCCCGACGGTCGCCTTAACCTGATCTGCAAGCTCTTCATGGCTGTCAAATGGGGCCTCTATCATCCATTGGTCCGATCCAGCCCAAAACGCTTTGACCGTCGTTCCGGCCCAGCGGCCAATATCCGGCGTTGGCGCGTCAACCAGCTTGGCAAGCGCCTGGGCAGCGTTGGGTTCCTGTCCCATGCGCGCGGCGACCGACGCCAGCGCCACCTCGGGAACTTCGGTGCATGTGACACCCCCTACGGTGTCCACACGCGGCTCAGCTCCGCCCAGGGCGGTTATCGCAATAAGATCATGCACGCAGACGCTCTCCTTCAGGGTCGACGAAATGGGCCGAGACAATCTCGACCTCAACCGTCAGATTGGTCAGGGGAGAGACCAGACGCATTTTCTCGCCCAGCCGTGCCGAACCGTTTTTGACCAGACCCAGCCCAATATTGCTGTTCAGGATGGGCGAGTAGACAGCCGAGGTAACATAACCCTGATCATGCGCCGCATCGACCGGGCCATCGGCATTCATCAAGTGTCCGCCCGCAGTGACCTTATCCTCTGACTGTAATGGTTTGATCCCCACAAGCCGCAGGCCATCCGGTTCGACCAGAGCTTCACGTTCCGACAGGACCGAGCCGATGCTGTCCTTCTTTTTGGACACCATTTTACCTAAGCCAAGGTTCAATGCCGTGGTAGTGCCGTTCAGCTCGTTCCCGGCGGCGTGGCCTTTTTCAACCCGCATCACACCCAACGCTTCGGTGCCATAGGGGATAACGTCGAACTCTTCGCCCTCGGCCATCAGACGTCGCATCAGCGCATCGCCATAACGTGAGGGTACTGCGATTTCATATGCCAACTCGCCCGAGAACGAGATCCGGAACAGCCGTGCCCGAAGCCCGCCGCACACGGTGATGTTGCCGCAAGCCATGAAGGGGAAGGCCACGTTCGAGATGTCAAACTCCGGGTCCACGATCTTTTGCAACAGCTTGCGCGCGTTGGGTCCGGCCACCGCGTATTGGGCCCAAGCTTCGGTGGTCGAGATCAGCTGGACGTCCATGTCCGGACACAGGCATTGGCGCACAAATTCCATGTGACGATAGACACTGACGGCGTTTGCGGTGGTCGTTGTAACAACGAAGTGATCCTCGGCCAGCCGCGCCGCGGTGCCGTCATCCATAACCATGCCATCTTCGCGCAGCATCAGGCCATAGCGGGCCTTGCCCACGGCCAGTTTGGCGAAACCGTTAGCGTAGATGCGGTTCAGAAACTCGGCTGCATCGGTGCCCTGCACGTCGATCTTGCCCAGCGTGGTGCAGTCGCACACCCCGACCGAGGCGCGGGTCTGGCGCACTTCGCGATCCACCGATTGCCGCCAGTGCGTCTCACCGGGCAGAGGGAACCACTGCGCGCGCAGCCAGTTGCCGGCCTCGACAAACACCGCGCCGCGCTCCTTGGCCCAATAATGCGAGGGTGTCAGGCGGGTCGGATGGAATTCCTTTCCCTTCATCCGGCCCGCAAAGGTGCCAATCGGGACCGGTGTGTAAGGCGGGCGGAAGATGGTTGTCCCAACTTCGGGGATCGACTTTCCGGCCACTTCGGCCATGATCGCAAGCCCGGTGATATTCGAGGTCTTGCCCTGATCGGTGGCCATGCCCAGCGTGGTATAGCGTTTAAGGTGCTCGACTGAACGGAAACCCTCTTGGTAGCTCAGCTTCACATCCTTGACCGTCACGTCGTTCTGCTGATCCACCCAGGCGCGCTTGCATCCCTGAACGTACCAGAAGGGCGCCTGCGCGACCGGGGTGTCCTCGACCTCGGGTAGGGCGGGCAGGGCACCTGTCAGGTCGAGAGCTTTGGCTGCGCCTTCCGCGCCGGACAGCAAGGCGCCGTGGGTCGACATGATCCCGTTCGCCGCGCCTGCGACCGACATGCCGACAGGCAGTTCGGCGCCGGGGACAAAGGCAGCCAAGAGTTCGTTCCAGACCGGGCGCCCACGTTGATGGCAGGTCAAGTGAACATTCGGGTTCCATCCCCCGGACACGCCCAGCGCGCCGCAATCCAGCATGCGGGTCGATCCGTCCGGCATCGCAACGTCGACGAAGCTCAGCCCGAGGCGACCCCTGGTGTTGACGACTTTTGCGCCTTTAAGGACTTCGTAATCATAGCTGGAGGGTGCATCCTCGCGCACGTCCACCACAGCAGCAACCTTGACGCCCTTGGCGTGCAAATCCGATGCAGTGCGGTGGCCGTCATCATTGTTGGTGAAAATCGCCACGCGCTGCGACGCCGTAACCGCGAAACGGTTGGCATAGGTCCGCAAGGCGCTGGCCATCATGATACCGGGGCGGTCGTTGTTTTCGAACGCGATGGGGCGTTCCGTCGCCCCGGCACAAAGCAGCGCCTTTTGCGTATAGATGCGCCACAGAATCTGACGGGGTTTGCCTGCGGGCAGGGTGGACAGGTGATCCCCGGTCCGTTCCACTGCGCCATAAATGCCGTGATCAAACGCGCCGATCACGGTGGTGCGCGGCATCAGCCGGACGTTGGGCAAAGACGATAGCTCTGCAACCGCTTGAGCCGCCCAATCCGAAGCGCTGTGATCTCCCAGCGCAAAGGTTTCGCTGTTCAGACGGCCACCAAGGGCGAAATCCTCATCTGCCAGAATGACGTCAGCTCCGGCACGCCCAGCGGTCAGAGCAGCCATCAAGCCGGCAGGTCCGGCACCGATGATCAGCAGATCGCAATGACGGAACCCTTTGTCATATTCGTCCGGGTCGTCCTCTTGCGACAATGATCCCAAGCCGGCGGCACGACGGATCATCGGCTCGTACAGCTTTTCCCAGAATGCGGCGGGCCACATAAAAGTTTTGTAGTAGAATCCAGCAGACAGAAAATTCGAGAACATATCGTTCACGGCCAGCGCGTCGAATTTCAGGCTGGGCCAACGGTTCTGCGACTTCGCCTCAAGCCCGTCGAACATCTCAATCGTTGTGGCACGGGTGTTGGGTTCCTTCCGCGCACCGGTGCGCAGTTCGACCATGCCGTTGGGTTCCTCGGACCCGGCGGTCAGCAACCCGCGCGGGCGGTGATATTTGAATGAGCGTCCGATCAAGCGCATGTCGTTCGCCAGAAGGGCCGAGGCCAGAGTATCGCCGGGATGCGCGGTATAGCTGCGCCCGTCGAACCGGAAGGAGAGAGAGGTGTTGCGGTCGATCTGGCCGCCATTAAGCCGGTTTTTTTGGGTCATTTGGATCGCCCCCGTGCGCGGGCCACGTCACGGGCCAGTTCCACCTTTGAGATCTCATGTGTCAGCGTATTGCGCGTGACGACCAGCCAGGATCGGTCTCCGGCCTCGTGATACCACAACTCTTGGTGCTCACCAGCCGGGTTGTCGCGCAAATAGCCGTATTCATAAAACGCCTCAGCTGCATTCTCGGCCTGCCAGTCGGGACGGCCGATCAGCGAGGCATCACCCAGATAGGTGAACTCCGATGCATCGCGTGGGCCCAGAAGGGGATGGTTGATTATCATTGAATGGTCCCCCTCAATGCAGGTTGGGCTGGTTGCCCACGCCTTTTTCGTCGATCATTCGGCCCGTTTGGAACCGGTCGAGGCGATAAGCGGTGGCGACCGGGTGCGGCTCGTCCTTGGCCAGAAGATGCGCGAAACAATGGCCCGAGGCCGGGGTCGCCTTGAACCCGCCGTAGCACCATCCACCGTTGAAATAGAGCCCTTCGACCGGGGTGCGGTCTATAATTGGCGAGCCGTCCATAGACATGTCCATCACACCACCCCACATCCGCAGCAGACGGGCGCGACCGATCATTGGCATCAGGGCCATGCCGCCTTCACAAACATCCTCGACCACGGGCAGGTTGCCGCGTTGGGCGTAGGTGTTATAGCCGTCAAGATCGCCGCCAAAAACCAACCCGCCCTTGTCGGATTGACTGACATAGAAATGCCCAGCTCCAAAGGTGATGACGCTGGGCAGGACCGGTTTCAGGCCCTCGGAAACAAAGGCCTGCAGGACGTGGCTTTCGATGGGCAGGCGTATCCCGGCCATTCCCATCACGCGGCTGGAACTGCCGGCAACCGCGCAACCCACTTTGTTCGCGCCGATGAAGCCCTTGGTGGTCTCGACCCCCAGACATTTTCCGTTCTCGATTCGCAGACCGGTGACCTCGCAATTTTGGATGATGTCGACGCCGTGCAGGTCAGCCGACCGCGCAAAACCCCAGGCCACCGCATCGTGGCGGGCAGTTCCTGCGCGACGCTGAACCAGGCCGCCCTTGATCGGAAAGCGGGCATCGTCAAAATTCAGGTAGGGATGCTCCTTTCGCACCTGGTCGGCATCCAGCAACTCGGCATCTGCCCCATTCAGGATCATCGCGTTGCCGCGCCTTGTATAGGCATCGCGCTGTCCGTCGGTGTGGAACAGGTTGAGGATCCCGCGCTGGCTCATCATTGCGTTGTAGTTCAGGTCCTGTTCGAGACCTTCCCACAGCTTCATCGAGAACTCGTAGAACGGTTCATTCCCGTCCAGCATATAGTTCGAACGCACAATCGTCGTGTTCCGCCCCACATTGCCGCCGCCGATCCAACCTTTTTCGACAACAGCAACGTTACGCTGACCATAGACCTTGGACAGGTAGTGTGCCGTCGCCAGCCCATGACCACCGCCACCTATGACGATGATGTCGTAATGCGCCTTGGGTTCGGGCTCGCGCCAGACCGGTTTCCACCCTTTGTGGCCAGTAAGCGCCTCTTTAATAACTCGAAAGCCGGAATATCGCATGAATCGGACCTTTTTCGCCAGAATTCACTATTTCGCGGCGCTTGGATATCCTCAGATGCGACATTAACGTGGTTGAATCAGACTTGGCTGCGTGTCTCTTTCCGCTGAATTTTGGTAAACCACTGCGCAAAGGCATCAACCTCGGGCGAGCGGCGCTGAACCGCCAGAAAGTACCCTTCACTGGCCGGGGCGGAGGCTTCGGATGCAAGTACCACCTGACCGGAGTGCAGAGCGTGGTCGGCGATCAGGGCGTTGACCAGAGCAACACCATTGCCGGTCGTGGCCAGTTGCAACGCAAGCCCATAGGAATCGACATTTAACACAGGGGCACCAACTTGCAGGCCGGTCGCTTCGGCCCAAGACCCCCAATTGTCCGAAGTGCCGACAGTTCCGATAAGTGGCAAGTCTTGCAAGCCGCCCAAAAGCTTCGGTGCTTTCACCGCAATCAGGTGGTTGGGCCACAATGCCGTTGCATCCCGGCCAACCTGCTTTTCCGAGCCGAACCGGATCTCGACATCCGCGCGCGATGCGGCAAATTCATCAGGCCAGATCGTACTGACGAACCGCACAGAGGTATCGGGATTCTGTTGCTGAAATCGCGGAAGGGCTGGGGATATCACCCATTCTAGCACACTGACCGAGGCCGCAACGGTAATATGCCGCGCCCGTTCCTCGGCCAGATAAGGCGAGGCGGCGGAATGCAACATCTCAAGCGCGGCTTCGACCTGTGGCAACAGCTTGCGACCTTCGTCGGTCAGGGACAACCCACGCGCGTGGCGGTGGAAAAGCACCACCCCCAGCCGCGTTTCCAGTGATCGGATCTGCTGGCTGACGGCGGATTGCGTAAGCCCGATTTCCTCGGCCGCGGCGGTCGAACTCAGGCGTCGGGCTGCGGCTTCGAAGGATCTGAACCATGTCAGAGGGGGCAGGGATTTCGACATTGGTAACCTATATATTAGAGTCACTAATACCTAAGACCAAAGTTCTTTCGTTTGTCAAAGCGGCCCTCGGGCGTGGATAATTTGCCAACGACAGAAAAGGGGGCGTTCGTGAAGCCAAGTATTCGGAAAATCGTGACCTATGACGAAGAGGTTCTGGTCGAAGGGTTTCGCAAGGCCGAGCGTCCGTGGCGCATGTTCGCAGTGGCCGCCGTTGTGTCGAACCCCTGGGCGGGCCGCTATGTCGAAGATTTGCGGCCCGAGATTTTGAGCTTTGCCCCGATCCTGGGCGAAGAGCTGACCCGCCGGATGATCACCTTGGCGGGAAGCGGTGATGCCATCGAAGCCTATGGCAAGGCCGCAGTTGTGGGGCTGGATGGTGAAGTCGAGCACGCCTCGGGCCTGATCCATACGCTGCATTTCGGTAATCACTTCCGCCAGGCGGTGGCGGCGAAATCCTATCTGTCCTTTACCAATACAAGGGGTCCGGCAAATGCACCGATCATGGTGCCGCTGATGGACAAGAATGACGCCGGTCGCCGGTCTCACTACCTGACGCTGCAATTCGCCATTCCAGACGCCCCGCGCGCGGATGAGGTCGTGATAGTGCTGGGTGGCGCGACCTCGGGGCGCCCTCACCATCGGATCGGGGATCGCTATCAGGATTTGAAGGATCTGGGTCATGACGTGGACAACCCGGCTTCGGTCTGAGTTCAACGGTCTGGCCGCGGTAGAATTGGGCACGGGGCCGCTGGTGGTTCTGCTGCACGGCGTCGGTTTGCGGGCCGAGGCATGGGGCGGACAGATCGGACCGCTGGTCTCTGCCGGGTATCGCGTGCTGTGTCCGGATATGCCCGGGCATGGCGAAACCCCGTTCGCGGCGGTCAGAGGATTGGACAGCTATACCGCGCCAGTTGCTGCGTTGATACAGGAACCTGCCGTGGTAATCGGGCATTCGATGGGAGCATTGATTGCGACCCAGATTGCAGCCTCGGGCAATCCGAATCTCAAAGGTATTGCCGCCCTGAACGCTATATTTCAGCGATCGGAAACAGCTCGGCAGGCCGTCCTGTCGCGGGCGCATTCCCTGGATGAGCAACAACCGAATGATCCAACGGCAACTTTGCAACGGTGGTTTGGCAAGGATGCATCGGCTGAGCGCGACGCCTGCGCGCGCTGGCTGCAAGAGGTTGATCCGCGCGCCTACAAGGCCGCTTACACAGTGTTCGCCGAAAGCGATGGTCCGACCAAGGCGCAGCTGGCTGCAATTGCCTGCCCGGCCTTGTTTGTGACTGGCGCGGATGAGCCTAACTCAACCCCTCGGATGTCGCGCGACATGGCTGAGTTGGCAACACAGGGTCAGGAGGAAATCATCCCAAACGCGGCGCATATGATGCCGATGACACATGCGGCTGAGGTCAACGATATCCTGTTGCGCTTTCTGCAGGAGTGCTTGCCATGACGATGCTTGATCCTCGCGCCCTGCGCGATGCCTTTGGCAGCTTCATGACCGGTGTGACGGTGGTGACAACACGCGACACAGCCGGCACCCCGGTTGGATTCACGGCGAATTCCTTTTCCTCCGTGTCTCTCGATCCGCCGTTGTTACTGGTCTGTCCGGGGAAGTTCCTGTCCAGCTACGAGGTCTTTACAGGCTGTCGATATTTTGCAGCCAACATTCTTGCCGAGGGTCAGCAGGAGGTCTCGAATACCTTTGCGGGATACAAGGGAGATCGGTTCGCCAAGGTACCGCATCGGAATGGTACCCATGATCTGCCGCTGATCGACGGGGCGCTGGCGCAGTTCTGCTGTGAAACGCACCAAGCAATCCCAGCGGGCGACCACACCGTCCTGATGGGCCGGGTGCTTGAGTTCTCGCACGTTGCGGGTGACGGCCTCGGTTACGTGTGTGGCTCGTACTTCAGTCTTGGACTGGAACGAGAAATGGACTCGAAGGTGCCGACGCTGTGCGGGGCCATCATAACGTCAAAGGACAAAGTGCTGCTGGAACATCACGACGGCCGCTTTCGTCCGGTTCAGGTCGAAGGGGCCGAACCCGGAGGCCAGCGGAACAGGCTGGCGCAAGGGTTAGCCGAACGGGGCATCCACGCGCGGATCGATCAGGTCTATTCCGCGTTCAACGATGCGGACACCAAGCTGCACTACACTTACTTTCTGGCATCTGCCGATCAGGCCGCGCTATCCGAAAACACCCGCTGGATTGCGGTCAAAGACCTTCCCAACCTGACCTATGCCACCCCCGGCATTCACCACATGATGACCCGCTTCGCGCGTGAAGCCCAGACCGGCGATTTCGCCTTGTATCTTGGCGACGCCGAACGGGGTGACATTCACAGTTTTCGCTAAAGGAGCCGGATGATGGAGTTTTCCCTGTTTGCCCATATGGAGCGTCTGACGCCCGACCAGCCTCATGATGTGCTCTACGACGAATTTGTGGGTTTGGCGAAGATGGCCGACGAAGGGGGCATGCGTGCGATCTGGACCGGTGAACATCACGGAATGGAGTTTACCATTGCGCCCAACCCGTTCCTGCCTCTGGTCGATCTTGCGCATCATACCAAAAATGTGCGGCTGGGTACCGGCACAGTGATCGCGCCGTTCTGGCACCCGATCAAACTGGCCGGGGAGGCTGCGGCAGCGGACCAGATCACCAAAGGTCGCATAGAGTTGGGGGTGGCGCGCGGGGCGTATTCGTTTGAATACGAGCGGCTGGCGCCGGGTATGGACGCATGGGAGGCCGGGCAAAAAATGCGCGAGTCCACGCCTCTGTTGCCGAAGATCTGGCAAGGGGATTGCGCGCATGAAGGCGAGTATTATTCGTTTCCTGCGACGACGTCGGCCCCTAAACCGCTGCAGGCCGGTGGCCCACCGATCTGGATCGCGGCGCGTGACCCCAACAGTCACGAGTTCGGCGTTCACAACGGCTTTAACATTCAGGTCACCCCGTTGTGGCAGGGGATGGAAGAGATCGAAACGTTGATAGGCCGTTTCAATGATGCCTGCGACAGCTATTCCGGGCCGCGCCCCAAGATCATGCTTTTGCATCATACCTATGTCGGCAACGATGATGCAGATGTTGCGCAGGGCGTCGAGGATTTACGGCGCTACTATAACTATTTCGGCGCGTGGTTCCTGAATAAGCGACCCATTCAGCAAGGACTGATCGAACCGATCTCGCCCGAGGAAATGGACGCAAATCCGATGTACACTACCGAGAAACTGGGCCGAGACCTGACTGTCGGGACTGCGCAGCAGGTGATTGACCGGATCAAACGTTACGAGGATCTGGGCTATGATGAGTTTTCGTTCTGGGTTGACAGTGGCATGACCAACGACCGCAAACGCGCCTCTCTGGCGCGGTTCATCGACGATGTCATGCCAGCCTTTCAGTGAGGATCACTATGGGAAACCTTCCGCATTTTCAGCTGTTCATTGATGGCGAATGGACCGAGGGGTCAGATGCTCAGGTCATGACATCCGAAAACCCGGCGACCGGACAGGGGTGGGCAACATTTGCCTGCGCCTCGGCCGCCGACGTAAATCGCGCTGTCGCTGCTGCCAGACGGGTTCTGGATGATCCGGCGTGGCGCGACATGACTCAAACCGCGCGGGGAAAGCTGCTCTATCGTCTGGCCGATCTGGTGGCGGAAAACGCTGCACGATTGGGAGAGTTGGAGACCACCGACAGCGGCAAGCTGCTGGCAGAAACCTCGGCGCAGACGGGCTATGTGTCTGACTACTACAGATATTTTGCCGGGCTGGCGGACAAGGTGGAGGGTACAGTTCTGCCCATCGACAAGCCCGACATGCACGTCTTCACCACGCGCGAACCGATCGGCGTTGTTGCGGCCATCGTTCCGTGGAATGCACAGATGTTCCTGACGGCCACCAAGCTGGGCCCGGCCTTGGCGGCGGGGTGTTCGGTGGTTCTGAAAGCCTCGGAAATCGCGCCAGCGCCGATGTTGGAGTTTGCCCGGTTGGTCGAACAGGCCGGGTTCCCACCCGGTGTCGTCTCGGTCATCACCGGCGACGCCGAGAATTGCGCGATTCCACTGACCCGCCATCCAGGTATCGACCGGATCGCCTTTACCGGTGGGCCAGAGACCGCACGGCATGTGGTGCGCAACTCGGCTGAAAACTTTGCGGTCACTTCGCTGGAACTGGGTGGCAAGTCGCCGATTCTTGTGTTTGATGACGCCGATCTGGATGGCGCGGCGAACGGGTTGATTGCCGGAAACTTTGGTGCGTCCGGTCAAAGCTGCGTGGCGGGAACGCGCGGGTTGGTGCATCGATCCATTCTGGAGCCGTTGATTGAACGGATCGAACAGAAAGCCAGCGCCATTCGGCTGGGCGATCCGCTGCAACCCGATACGCATGTCGGTCCGCTCTGTACCGCCGCACAGGTGCGCAAGATCGAGGCCACATTGGCCACAGTGCAGGGTCAGGGCGCGGTGATCCGCTTTGGTGGTGCGCCTGCGGATCGTCCGGGGAATTACATGACACCAACACTGGTTCAATGCGCTTCACCCGAGAACGAAACGCTTAAGGTTGAGATGTTCGGGCCGGTCATGTCTTTGCTGCCGTTCGACACTGAGGAAGAGGCCATCGCGTTGGCAAACAGTACACCTTACGGGTTGGGTTCTGGCGTCTTCACGCAGAATCTGGCGAGGGCGCATCGGGTGTCGAAACGGATCAGGGCGGGGATTTGCTGGGTGAATACCTACCGCGCGATCTCTCCGATTGCGCCTTTTGGTGGGTTCAATCAGTCGGGTTATGGACGAGAGGCCGGGGTCGAGGCGATCCTCGACTATACCCGGACCAAAACCACCTGGATCAGCACCGCGCAAGAGCCGATGGCGAACCCGTTTATAATGCGCTAAGCCTGTGTAAACGCAGGGGAGGGCGCTAATGAAACTGGAAGAACCGAACTTCAAGGCACCTGTGGACGCGGATGAGCGCAAAGCCATTCCTCCGGTCATCTGCTACCCGCCAGAAACGTTGGATCAGCCGGATTTGGCGACACTGGCCAAACTGCGAAAGGGCGCATCCAAGACTGCCGAAGCCACCGCCACCCCTCGGGACGCCACCTGCATCGACGTGCCCGCCGGGGCGTTTGTTCGGGTGTTGTCGGTCGATGGTCCACAGGTCGGCGATCTGAACATGTGGAACAAACACGACCTGACCGAGCGGTTCTATTCCGGCAAAACCCGGGCGCTGCATGGCACGCACCTATCGACCGGAGACCGCATGTGGTCAAGCTTTCCCAACATGCGCCCCATGGCGACCATAGTTGACGACACGTTGGATTGGTACGGGTTTGATGCCTTTGGCGGCTCGGTCCATGACGTGATCGGTACGCGCTGCGATCCCTATACCGGGCGGTTGCTGTCTGGCGACGACTACCACTATTGCTGCCATTCGAACCTGACACGCGCGCTGGCCAGTCATTGTGACCTGCCACTGCACGAGGCCGAGATGCTGGTGCATGATGTGCTCAATGTCTTCATGTGCACCGGCTTTACCCGCGATACCGGTCAATACTTTATGAAGGCCAGTCCGGTGCGTCCGGGGGATTATCTTGAATTCTACGCCGAGATCGACCTGATCGTCGGGCTCTCGGCCTGTCCCGGCGGCGATTGTTCGTCCGAGCATTCGTCGGACGTCGCCGCCTGTTACCCATTGGTGATGGAGGTCTATGATCCGGATGAAGACGCCCGCGCGGCGCATGTTCAGCCGCCGCGATCCGCCTATGACCGGACACATGGAACGGGTTAAGACGTTAGGCGACGCCCCAAACGGTTCAACATCCGGCAGCACAGATCGAGCTGTTCGATCTCGACATACTCATCGGCCTTGTGTGCCTGTGTGATCGAACCCGGCCCGCAGACAATTGCGTGCACACCCAGTTGCTGGAACAACCCGGCCTCGGTAGCGAAGGCAACGACACCTGTGCCATTGGCGCCGGTCAATTCAGCAACAAGGTCTCGGGCTGCGTTGACGTCCATGGGTTCCAACCCTTCGACCTCGGCCACAGCCTCTTGCGTGATGCCGGTGTCCGGGTGAACCGCCTGCATTTCCGGCAGGAGAGTGTGCTGCACATAGTCGGACAGGGTATTGCGCACCAGTTCTGCATCGCTGGATTGAACCGGGCGCATTTCCCACGCAACTTCGGCCTTGCTGGCGATGACGTTATGGGCGACGCCGCCCGAGATGCGACCGACGTTGACCGTGGTCCATGGTGGCTCGAACGGGCTGCCCTTTGGCGCGCGGGATTTCAGGATGTGGCGTAATTCCAGCAGCTTGCCGATATAGCGCGCCGCGTATTCGGCAGCGTTGACACCGTCATCGGGGGCCGAGCTGTGCCCTTCGAGGCCGACAAAGCTGGTGGTGTATTCGAAGCACCCCTTGTGCCCCTCGATCACCCGCATCTCGGTGGGTTCGCCGATGATTGCAATGTCTGGAACAATGCCGCGTTCAGAGAGGTCATTGACGAGGTTTTGAGCGCCCAAACAGCCGGTCTCCTCATCATAGGTGAATGCGAAGTGTAGCGGTTGGGTTAGCCTGCCGGGATCCAGTGTCTCGGCAAAGGCCAACGCGGCAGCAATGAACCCCTTCATGTCGCAGGTGCCGCGACCATACAGCCGACCGTCCCGTTCAGTCATCTGGAACGGGTCTTTGGTCCAGTCCTGATCGGCCACGGGAACCACATCCGTATGGCCGGACAGCAGAATGCCGCCTTGCATGTCGGGCCCCAGCGTGGCGAAGACGTTGGCCTTGGTCCCGGTGGCATCCCGCGTTTCGATGCACCTAGCGCCGAGCGCCTCAAGCCGATCAGTTAGATATCGAATGATCTCAAGGTTGCTATCGGCGGACACCGTTTCAAAGGCAATCAGGTCGGCGAGGATTTCGGTGGTTCTGTCCAGGGTCATGGTTTTACGAATAATTTTCGGGACCGATCGCAGAAACATTCGGCAGGTCCGGTTTCGGTGATCAGGATCGTCTCTGTAATCTCAAGGCCCCAATCGTCCATCCAAAGGCCGGGCATGAAGTGAAAGGTCATGCCGGGTTCCAGAACGGTCTCATCCTCGGGGCGTAGGGAAATAGTGCGCTCTCCCCAGTCCGGCGGATAGCTGAGCCCCACCGGATAGCCGCAGCGTGCACCTCGTTCGATCCCGGCGCGTTCTAGTGGTGCGGCAAGTGCCAGGGCTATGTCGCGCGCTTGGTTGCCTGCGCGGGCAGCGTCTAAACCGGCCTCAAGACCTTCGACCAACGCCGCCTCGGCCCGCAACAAATGGTCTGGCGGCTGGCCCAGAAAAACTGACCGGCAGAACGGTGTGTGATAGCGACGGTAACAGCCGGACAGTTCGAAAAATGTGCACTCTCCGCGTTTGAAGGGCGCGCCATCCCATGTCAGATGCGGGGCTGCGGCATCCGGACCCGAAGGCAACAGAGGTACGATAGCAGCATAATCCCCCCAGTCGTTCCCAACTCCCGAGATGGCATCATGGTAAATCTGCGCGACCAACTCATTCTTGCGTAGTCCTGGTTCGACCCGCTCCAGCACCCCGTCGATTACGTGTTCCGAGATGCGGGCAGCCTTGCGCATCAGAGCGATCTCTTCACCGGATTTCACAGCTCTTTGCCAATTTACCAGCGCATTCGCATCGACCAACTCAGCCTGTGGAAGTTCCGCCAGCAAGGTTAGATGTGCTTTGGCCGAGTAATAGTAGTTGTCCAGTTCAACCCCGATCCGCCCCAAGCCCAGGCCGCAGGCTCGGATCAGCGCTGCGAGGTCCTGCATCGGGTGTCGGACAGTCGATTGCACGTAGTGGTCCGCATAACCGTATATCCGTTCATCTGACATCCAGACCGTCCGCCGCGCGCCGTTGGCATCCTGATTGCGGCCCCACCAAATAGGGTCTTGGTCATGCAGGACCAGCACGCCCTGGTGTACGTAAAAGGACCAGCCCTCATACCCCGTCAGCCACGCCATGTTCGACGGGTCCTCGACAAACAGCGCATCCAGCCCTGCCTTTGCCATGGCCGCGCGCGTCTTTGACAGCCGACGGTCGTATTCGGCCTGGCTGAAGGCCGGATCGGCATGGGCCATGGGCTGCTTCCTTCGGTGACTGAGTTTTGTTGACAGAACTAGACGAATCCGATCACGTCAATGGGCAACACAGGGAAGACGCTCAGTTGAAAATCACATCCAACCCGTATCGCGCCGGTCAGAAACTGATCGAGGGCGCACCGTTTCCGTCCACGAATGTGGCGCGCGCCTCGGAATTGATCACGCGTTGCCTGTCGGCTGACGAAACCCCTTTAACCGATGTGCACGGGTTGGCGGATGTGGCAAACCTGTGGGTGAAAGATGAACGTGGACGGATGGGGCTGGGGTCGTTCAAGGCATTGGGGGCCGCCTATGTCATCGCGCGCCATGCGGCAGAGATTGCTGAGACGCCCGACGCCACAACGCTGTCGGGTCGCACCTATGTCACGGCCAGCGCAGGCAATCACGGGCTCAGCGTGGCCTCGGGCGCGCGCAGGTTCGGAGCTGACGCAGTGGTCTATATCGCCGATACCGTGCCCGAGAGTTTTGCAGATCGCCTGCGCGAACAAGGTGCAAAGGTTGTGCGGGAAGGCACAGATTACGCCGCCAGCATGAACGCCGCCAGCAAAGCGGCGCAGGACAACAACTGGATACTGCTCTCCGACAGTTCGTGGGAGGGGTATTTCGACCTGCCGCATACTCTGATGGAGGGGTACTTGCAGATGGCGGCCGAGGCCGTTCGACAATGCCCTCAGGTGCCGACCCATATCATACTGCAGGCCGGTGTTGGTGGGATGGCTGGAGCGGTTGCGGCCTACGCGCGAACCGTCTGGGGGGATGCGCCGCAGATCATCGTGGTCGAACCCGAAGCGGCCCCGGCGTTACAAGCCAGTATCAAGGCCGGTGCCTGCGTTTTCGCCGACGGCCCCGACAGCGTGATGGGACGGCTCGATTGCAAGGAGCCGTCGTTGATTGCTCTGAACGGGTTGGCCCGCGATGCAGACAGGTTTCTGACTTTGTCGGATCAGCAAGTGACCGAACATCTTCCGGCCATGGCCTCGGCCGGTATAGCCACCACCGCGTCAGGCGGGGCGGGTGTAGCCGCCGTCATGAATGATCAAGTGCGCGAGGCTCTGGGCACCGGACCCGATGCCCGTGTCTTGTGCTTCCTGTCCGAGATCGCCGAATGAGGGGCTTTGAGTCGTCCGAACTCCGCTCGCGCGAACAGAGCGCGCGCAGCGTCGGATGGAGCAGGCGGGTCTTTCGGCGTTGTTGCGGACGACCGAGCCCGAAGTTCGTTATTTCACCGGCTACCTGACCCGTTTCTGGGAAAGCCCGACACGCCCTTGGTTCCTGATACTTCCCGTTTCGGGCAAGCCGATAGCCGTCATCCCGTTGATCGGGGCTGCACTGATGGCGCAGACTTGGGTGGATGACATCCGTACCTGGAGCGCGCCCGATCTGGACGACGACGGTGTAAGTCTGCTGACTGATACTCTGCGCGAGGTTTGTCCGGAGGATGCGGTGATCGGCCTGCCGGATGGGCACGAGACGCATATCCGTATGCCTTCGGCTGATCTGAGCCGGTTACCATACGTGCTGGGTGCGCGCCGTCTAAGCAGTGACGAGGGTATTCACCGCAACCTTCGGATGGTCAAATCCCCGGCTTAGATTACCAATATCGAAACCGCCTGCTCCATCGCCGGACGAGCCTTTCGGTGCGTGCCCGAGATTGCCGGAGACGGCGTCGCGTTGGATGAGGTCTTTCGCCGGTTTCAGATGTTGTGTCTGGACGAGGGCGCGGATTGGGTGCCGTACCTTGCTGGCGGAACAGAGCAGGGTGGATATACCGGCGTGATCTCGCCGGCCCGCGCCACCGCACTGAGCCCCGGTGATATTCTGATGCTGGATACCGGGCTGGTTTGGGACGCATATTTCTGCGACTTCGACCGCTACTGGTCGGTCGGAGCAGCCAGCCAGCAGGTTCACGATGCCTATGCGACGCTGATAGAGGCCTCGGACGCCGCATTTGATGCTGCGCGCCCCGGCGCAAAGGCGGCAGAGCTGTTTCACGTCATGAACAAGGTTCTGTCTCGCACCTCGGGTGAGACTGGCGCAGGGCGACTGGGGCATGGGATGGGGATGTCGTTGACGGAATGACCGTCTCTGGTCCCTACCGATCATACTGTACTGGAGCCGGGAATGATTCTGACGCTGGAACCCGGCATAGCGGTAGGCGGCAAAATCCTCGTTCACGAAGAAAATATAGTCATCACCGAAGGGGCGCCGTGCTTCGCCAGCCCCAGAGTCGGTCCGGAGTTGCCCGAGATATGAGCTTTTTACCCAACACGTTGGACAAAGACGATCCCGACGCCACGCCGATGGGGCTGATCGTGTTGCAAACCGACGAAACGATCGAGCCCGAGTCTTACGCCTATTTCGCCGAACCGGCGCGCACCGACCTATGTCTCGGGTATTCCCAGCAGGGCAGAGGTGACGAAAGATACGCTGGCGGAAATGGAGAATACCCTGCCTGCCGCAGCGGACCTTCTGCCCAAGATCCACCTCTACAAGGTGGTTGGGTACGGATGTACGTCGGCCAGTTCGGTTATCGGATCCGACCGGATTGAACGGATGATCCGGAAATCCTGCAACGTGGCGGAGGTCACGAACCCTCTGCGCGCAGCGTCCGCCTGTGCGGCGCATTTTGGGGTCTCGAAGTTTGCGTTACTGTCGCCTTATATCGAAGAAGTGAACGAACCGCTGCGGCAGGCTTTTGCTGAAAATGGGGTATCAATGGATGTTTTCGGCTCGTTCGGAGAGGCGGAAGAATCAAAAGTTGTACGCATTTCACAGCGTTCAGTGGTTGATGCAGCGCTGAGACTTGGGGCCGATCCAGCGGTTGAAGCTGTTTTCATAAGCTGTACGAATTTAAGAACTTTTGATGCAATTCCAGAAATCGAAAGCCGTTTGAAAAAGCCGGTTTTGTCCAGCAATCAAAGCCTTGCATGGCACATGCGGGAACTGAATTCCGCTAAATGGTAATGCAGGCACAATCGAAAATGTCTGACCTTTGTCACATTTTGGTTGCGTGCCGCGTCTCGCATGTCCTTTAATGAGGGCAATAGGTCTTTGAGATCCGGATAAACCGGGCAAACAACAGACCACACAGGGAGCCAAGTCGGTATATGTCCAATGACGCAGCGTTCGTCGAGTTTCAGCGTGTCCAAAAGTCTTATGATGGCGAAATACTCGTTGTAAAAGATCTAAACCTCTCAATGCCAAAAGGTGAGTTTCTGACAATGCTGGGCCCATCGGGGTCCGGTAAGACAACCTGCCTGATGATGTTGGCCGGGTTCGAAACCGCCACTCATGGTGAAATCATGTTGGATGGGCGTCCAATCAATAACATCCCTCCGCATAAGCGTGGTATTGGAATGGTGTTCCAGAACTACGCCCTTTTCCCGCATATGACCGTGGCCGAAAACCTGTCCTTTCCGCTGGAAGTACGGAAAATGGGCAAGGATCAGCGCGAGGAAAAGGTAAAGCGGGCGCTGGATATGGTGCAGATGGGGGCCTTTGGTAGCCGTCGTCCAGCGCAATTGTCCGGGGGTCAGCAACAGCGGATCGCGCTGGCGCGGGCGCTAGTGTTCGAACCCGAACTGGTTCTGATGGACGAACCGCTAGGCGCGCTGGACAAACAACTGCGCGAACATATGCAGTTCGAAATCACTCGTCTGGCGCACGAACTGGGGATCACTACCGTTTACGTGACCCACGATCAGACCGAGGCGTTGACTATGTCGGACAGGGTTGCGGTATTCGACGACGGCCGCATTCAGCAATTGGCGCCGCCGGACCTTCTGTATGAAGAGCCCGAAAACAGTTTCGTCGCGCAATTCATTGGTGAAAACAACACATTGGAAGGTGTTGTTAAGTCGATTGACGGCGATTCATGTGTGGTGGCTCTTGATGACGGTTCCGAGATTGATGCCAAACCCGTGAACGTCCACAAGGCGGGCGAACAAACTAAAGTTTCGATCCGCCCCGAACGCGTTGAGTTCAACAAGGACCGTCTGCACGCCGATGCGCATACGCTGAAGGCTACGGTAAAAGAGTTCATCTATATGGGCGACGTGTTCCGCTTCCGCCTGTCCGTGGCCGGAAACGATGATTTCATCATCAAGACCCGGAACGCGCCGGATGCGGTCAAGTTGCGTCCAGGTCAAGAGGTCGAGATCGGCTGGCTGGCCCAGGACTGCCGCGCGCTTGACGCCTGATACAGAAAATCCCCGTGTGATCCGCCCGGGTGCGCGGGACATCAGTTGATCGGGTTGCCCCGTGATCCGGTCTTCAAAGTTAAAATTAACGGGTAAAACAGGGAGTTAACAATGAAAGTTACCAAAACCACTCTTTTGGCGGGTGTAGTTGCCGCAGTTGCCGGTGGCGCGATGGCCGAAGAGATGACGATCGTGTCGTGGGGCGGCGCATACTCCAAATCGCAGCTCAAAGCCTATCACGAACCCTATTCGGAAAAGACCGGCATTACCATTTTGAATGACGACAGCTCGAATGAAGCGGTCGCCAAACTGCGCGCGATGAACGAAGCGGGCAACATCACCTGGGATGTGGTTGACGTTGTGGCCTCGGACGCGATCCGCCTGTGCGACGAAGGTCTGGCGCTTGAGATCGATTTCGACACCCAACTGGCCCCGGCGCCGGATGGAACACCGGCCTCTGAAGATTTCGGCGACCTGCTGGTCAGTGACTGCTTCATCCCGCAGATCGTTTATTCGACTGCATTCGGCTATCGCACCGATCTGGTTGGCGACACCCCACCCACCGATATCTGCGCTGTATTTGATCTGGAAACCTATCCCGGCAAGCGTTCGCTTGAAAAACGTCCAATCAACAACATGGAATGGGCGCTGCTGTGTGATGGCGTAGCCAAGGACGACGTCTACGATGTTCTTGCGACCCCGGAAGGGCAGGATCAGGCGCTGGCCAAGCTGGGCACTATCAAAGACAGTGTTGTCTGGTGGTCTGCTGGTGCCGACACGCCGCAGCTGCTGGCCGACGGTGAGGTTATCATGGGGTCGACTTATAATGGCCGCCTGTTCAGCGTGATCGAAGAGCAAAAGCAGCCCGTCGCCATGTTGTGGGACGCGCAGGTGTTTGATCTGGACGGCTGGATCATCCCGGCAGGTCTGAGCGAAGAGCGTCAGCAGCGTGCGCTGGACTACATCATGTTCGCGACCGACACGCAGCGTCTGGCGGATCAGGCCAAGTACATCTCGTATGGTCCGGCCCGTGCCTCGTCGGCACCTTTGGTTGGCCAACACGCCGAACTGGGTATCGACATGGCGCCGCACATGCCGACCGATCCGGAGAATGCCAAGAACACGTTCCTGTACAACTACGAGTTCTGGGCTGACTACCGCGACGATATCGACGCAAAATTCCAGGCATGGCTGGCACAATAAGCCTGTCTTTAAACGCAAGGTCGGGGCCGCCAATGGCCCCGACCCACCAAAGACCAAGGGACGCAGATGACTGACGCTACTCAATCCGGTCCGATGCTGGCCGCCGATGGCACGCCACTTAAGAAATCACTGGCGCGATCCCTTCGCCGCCGCAAACTTCGGGCGCTGGCCCTTGTCGCGCCCCTGCTGTTGTTTGTGTTACTCTCGTTTGTGATCCCGATTGTGTCGATGTTGTTTCGGTCGGTTGAAAACGGTATCGTCGCTGAAACGCTCCCGCTGACTGTGGTTGAGCTGAAGAACTGGGATGCTGAAAGCGGAGAGCTGCCCGACGAAGCCCTTTACGCCGCCTTTACCAAGGACATGGTCGCAGCTGTTGAGGAGAAAACGCATACCAGACTCGGCACGCGTCTGAACTATGAACAGACAGGCATGTCTTCGATGTTTCGTAAATCAGGACGTAATATCAAACGTCTGGACCCCGAAGCTGATGCTCCTTTCAAGGAAAAGCTGATTGAGATTCACGACGGTTGGGGTGATGTGGAAACCTGGCGCACGATCAAGACCCATGCGGTGCCAATCACCAATGGCTATTTCCTGAACGCAATCGATATGCGTCGCACGCCCGAAGGCGCCCAATCGCAACCCGAGGACAAACAAATCCTGATCAAGCTGTTCGGGCGCACGTTGTTCATGTCGCTGATTATTACCGGGTCCTGCATTCTGTTGGCATACCCGGTCTCGTACCTGCTGGCGACACTTCCGATGCGGGTGTCCAACATGTTGATGATCCTCGTGTTGCTTCCCTTCTGGACCTCGCTGCTGGTGCGAACCTCTGCGTGGAAGGTCATGTTGCAACAGCAGGGCGTGATCAACGAAACGCTGGTCTGGCTGGGTTTGGTCGCTGATGATGCGCGACTTGTGATCATCAACAACCAGTTCGGCACGATCATCGCAATGACCCACATTCTGCTGCCGTTCATGATCCTGCCGATGTATTCGGTGATGCAGACGATCCCGCCATCCTACACCCGCGCGGCCAAGTCGATGGGCGCGACCAACTGGACAACCTTCTGGCGGATCTACTTCCCGCAGTCCATTCCGGGAATCGGCGCGGGGTCGATCCTCGTGTTCATTCTGGCCATCGGCTACTACATCACGCCCGAGATCGTGGGCGGCACCAAAGGTGTCTTCATCTCGAACCGGATTGCCTATCACATCTCGTCCTCGCTGAACTGGGGTCTGGCTGCGGCGCTGGGGACGATCCTGCTGGCGGTCGTTCTGTTGCTCTACTGGTGCTACGACAAGATCGTGGGCATCGATAACGTGAAGTTGGGATAAAGATCATGGCAGCACTTACACCTATATCCCGCAAGCCCTTGTCGGTCGTTCTGCCGGCTGTCGCCATTGCCGGAGGTTTTGTCGGCATGTTCGTCGGCGCCGGGCAGGGCAATGTCCTCCTGGGCATCCTGATCGGCGCCGCGCTGATGGCGGCGCTGGCCTGGGTCTATATCACCGTGCTCGACAATGAACGAGTTGCGCGCTGGATCACCGTTCTGGGACTTGCCGCCATCGGGTTCTTCTTTGCCGGGATCACCGGTTTGATCGCCGGGCTGCTGGTCGGCTGGTTCTTTGCCTTCTTCATCTTCTGGCTGTACGAGGGCCGCTATCGGCAAAAGCTGTTGCCTTATCTGACAGGTCGGCAGGTGTTCGAGCATTACCTGTTTCGCGTGATTTGCGGCGCCATCTTTGTTTTCCTGATCACACCGATCCTTGTGGTTCTGCCGCTGTCATTCAACGCTGAGGACTTCTTTACCTTTACGCCCGAGATGCTGCGGTTGGACCCCGAAGGATATTCGCTGAAGCACTACCGCGATTTCTTCACCAACAATGAATGGCAGCGCAGCTTCAAGAACTCGCTGATCATTGCGCCGATTGCGACGATCATTTCGGTGTCTCTAGGGACATTGGCGGCCATCGGCCTCAGTCAGAGCCACGTGCCGGGGCGCCGGGCCATTATGGGCATCCTGATTTCACCGATGATCGTGCCGCTGATCATCTCGGCGACAGGGATGTTCTTCTTCTACAGCGACATCGGGCGCTTCCTTGAGGGCACGCTGGGCATGGACAAAAACTTTGTAGGCTATGTGAAGGTCATCCTTGCCCACGCGGTTCTGGGCATTCCTTTCGTGATCATCACGGTGACGGCTACTTTGGTCGGTTTCGATCAGTCATTGACGCGGGCAGCCGCGAATATGGGGGCAGGGCCGGTGCGGACCTTCTTCAAGATCCAGATGCCGCTGATCCTGCCGGGTGTGATCTCCGGCGGGTTGTTCGCTTTCATCACCTCGTTCGACGAGGTTGTGGTGGTGCTGTTTGTTGGTTCGGCCAGTCAAAAAACGCTGCCGTGGCAGATGTTCACTGGCCTGCGGGAACAGATCAGCCCGACCATTCTGGCGGTGGCGACGATCCTTGTGGTGATCTCGATTGCGCTGCTGACCACGGTTGAACTGCTGCGGCGGCGCTCCGAACGCCTGCGGGGCCTCAGCCCGGCTTGACGCGACTCGAAAGCTGATTTAGCGATTTCACCATGCACCCCGGTCACGATGGCGTCGTGACGTAGGGCGGGGTGCATGGCTCTCGGTTCCCGAGGCCGCTTGTCCTGAACGCCGGGGCTTGTGGCCGGGCGGTGCCTGTCCGGCATTGAGGAGAGACCAAATGACTGAATTGCAAAATCGCCCCGAGTTCTTCACCAGTCACAATGGCGACAAGGCTCCGTTGCCCTTCAGCAAAGCGGAATACGCCCGGCGTTTGGCCAGTCTGCGCGCGACGATGGCGGCGCGTGATATCCCGGCAGTGCTGCTGACGTCGATGCACAACATTGCTTACTACTCGGGCTTTCTGTATTGCGCGTTCGGCCGTCCGTATGGCTGCGTTGTAACGCAGGACAGCTGCACCACGGTATCGGCGAATATCGATGCGGGCCAGCCGTGGCGGCGCTCGGTCGAGGAAAACGTGATCTATACCGACTGGAAGCGGAACAACTACTGGCGCGCAGTGGCTAGTCTGATTGGCTCGGCCCGTCGGATCGGCATCGAAGGTGATCACATGACGCTGGCCATGCGGGATACGGCGCTGGACATGTTGGGCGGGCCGGATCTGGTGGATATTGCTCCGGACACGATGGCTGCTCGGATGGTGAAATCTGCGGAAGAGATCGAGTTGATCAAGGGCGGCGCGCGCACTGCGGATGTTGGCGGCGCAGCCATTCACGCCGCTATTCATGAAGGCGCGACCGAGATCGAGATTGCCATGGCCGGACGCGACGCGATGGAGGCCGAAATCGCGCGTGCCTATCCGGATGCGGAATACCGTGATACCTGGGTCTGGTTCCAGTCCGGCCTGAACACCGATGGCGCGCATAACCCGGTTACCAAACGTGCGCTGCAAAAAGGCGATATCCTGTCACTGAACACTTTTCCCATGATCTCAGGCTATTACACCGCTTTGGAGCGCACCCTGTTCCTCGGAGAACCAGATGCGGAAAGCCTGCGTATCTGGAAGGCCAACGTCGCCGCGCATGAACTGGGCCTGAGCCTGATCAAACCCGGCGCGACCTGCTCGGGTATTACGGCCGAGATCAACCGCTTCTTTGCGGATGAAGAGCTGCTGCAGTACCGTTCTTTTGGTTACGGCCATTCGTTCGGGATCCTCAGCCACTACTACGGCCGCGAAGCCGGGCTGGAGCTGCGCGAGGATATCGACACGGTGCTGGAGCCGGGCATGGTCGTCTCAATCGAGCCGATGCTGTGGATTCCCGAAGGCCAGAAAGGCGCAGGCGGTTATCGCGAGCATGACATTCTGGTTGTCGAGGAAACCGGCGCCGAGAATATCACCGGTTTCCCGTATGGCCCGGAACACAACACGATCAGTGCCTGATCGCATTGCACGGAAGGGTCACCGACCCTTCCTTTTTTCAGTGCCCATGGTGGGGTTGATTGTCCGGTTCTGAGGTGTGTATCTGGCGACACTATCGGAAAGGATATGCCGTGGGACAATTCGAACTGCCATCGGATACGGGTGTCTGTTTTATTAACCTCGACCGGGTGCCGGAACGGGCCAGCTTCATGGAAGCTCAGTTCGCCCACACAGGTTTGGTCGGTGCCCAACGGTTCAGCGCATTGGACGCGCAGAAACCCGGCGCACTTGAGGACAATGGCTATGTCCCCGGAACCGGCAGTCGCTGGGGACTGAAGCAAAGCGAAATTGCCTGTTTCGAAAGTCACCGTGCCGTGTGGCAGGCCGCTGTGGATCAGGGACTGAAGGCGGTGGCTGTCTTTGAGGATGACGTTGAAATGTCCGCGCAGGCTGGGGCGGTCATAGCTGCACTGTTGGATGGTGGAAGCGGGTTTGACCTAATCAAGCTGGATTACTCGCCGCGGTCCATGCGGTTCGGAGTATTGCAGAGGATTGCAGACGTCCCGGTCAGACCAATGCTGGAAATGGCCCCTAGCGCGGCCGCCTATATCGTGACGCAGGCGGCCTGTAGAAAGCTGTTGTCGTGGTCGGAGCAGTATTCCGATCACTTGGACGACTTCATCTCGATCCCGCGTCCGGATTGGCGCATGTATCAGTGCTTTCCGGCGATAGGAGTTCAGGTGATCTGGTCGAAACAACAGGAACAGACCGCCGAAGCCGTCAAGGTCAGTGAGCGGTCGCAGGACCAGAAAACCAACAGCGGTTTGGACAAGGGGCCATTGTGGTTCCGCGTTCGGCGCGAACTGCAGGCGGCGGTGCGCAAATTGTACTGGCGCACTGGCGGTCAGCGCCGTTTGTTGGATGATGGCGGGTTCGTAGGGTTCATTCCGTGCGCTGACGACCTGAGCGTGTGACTTATAATCAGGCTCTGAATCCCCTGATATCTGCCATGCAACGCATAAGCGTTAACAAAACTGTCGATTTGATATAATCTTCCAGTGTTTTTGTGGTTAACGTTCGGGTGTTTGGTGTGGGGCAGACTATTTACGAAAAATACGGCGGGTTCAAAACCATTAGCAGGATCGTGATGACTTTCTACGAAATGGCCTTGGAATCCGATCAAATTGGCGGCCATTTCGAAGACATCGACATGCCACGTCTGATCGACCACCAAACCAAATTCGTGTCTTCCTTGGTGGGCGGGCCTGCATCTTTCAGTGATGATCGGATCGAAGCGGTTCACCGGCACCTCAATATCTCACATGCGGATTTTGACGAAATGGCTGAGCTGTTTAGCGAAGCGCTGGCCATGCACGGGATGGAAGACAGCCATATCAAAATCGCCCTGAATGCCATTGAATCCAAACGTTCAATCATTGTCGCGCGTGACGCCGCATGAGTATTCTGGCCATCAATGAGCAGCTGCTTCGGGCGATCGGAGTTGGTGTTGCGGTCGTTCGCGCCTCAGATCTCAGTTTCGTATTTCACAACGGGCCGTTCGCGGAGTGGTTCGGCAAGCCAGAGGAAGGGCAGACGCTGCTGGATGTGCTTCCATCGCTTGAAGTTCGTGAATTGGAAGACGTAAAGCAATCCGGTCTGCGCTATTCTGTTGAACTGCAGATCAAACCAAAGCGCAGAACGCTGATTTTCGCGACGACTGTGTCGCTGGCAAATGGCCTGTCTGAACAGGTTTTGGTCATCGAATGTCAAAACATCACCCGCATCCGCGAGCTTGAAAGCATGATCGACAGCTACTCGACCATGGTCGAGCGCAACACGCGTGAATTGGAGCGGGAAAAAGAGCGGGTTGAACGTCTGTTGCTGAACCTGATGCCACGCGCGGTGTACGAAGAGTTCAAGACCTTCGGCGTTGTCACGCCTCAGCTATACGATCAGGTGTCGGTGGTGATGCTGGATTTCGTAGGCTTCACGGATTTTGCGGCCAAGACCGACCCGACCGTGACACTGAGCGAGCTGAACGATATTTTCACTGCCTTCGACCGCATCGTTGAACAGTTTGGGTGCGAGCGGATCAAGACCATTGGCGACGCCTATCTTGCAGTGTCGGGTATGCCCGATGCGACGCCGGACCATGCAACTGCAGTAGCGCATTGTGCAGTACGGTTCCTGCGGTATCTCGAGCGGCGCAACGAAAGCCACCCGCATAAATGGCAGGCCCGGATCGGTTTGGGAATGGGGGCTGCTGTTGGCTCGGTCGTGGGAATACAGAAATACGTCTATGACGTGTTCGGTCCGGCGGTTAACATTGCCGCGCGCCTGCAAGTCTTTGCAAACCCGATGAATATCGTTGCTCCGGAAGAGATGAAATACGCCCTGATCGACGAGTTTCAGGTCTCGGACATTGGGCGTGTGGACATCAAGGGCATGGGTGAAATGGATCTGATCAATGTGACCTCTGGCCTTAGCGTGCCGCAGCCGTTGTCGCGTTTCTGACCATTAATCGTCCTGCGGGACAAGCCCCAGACCACGCAGATAGATACCGATCCCAGATTCCAGCAAGTCCTCGGGCGGGAAGGGGGAACTAGCGCCAGTGTTGCGCGCGAACAGTTCGACAACGCCGTGGCTCATGGCCCAGATATGGGCGCTGAACATCGACGCGGGTGGGCGTTTTTCGGGCGGAATGTGCTGCGATAGATCCGAGGCTGCTTTTTCCAGTACCGCTTTTGCCCGGTTCGCCGCCAGCGACAGTTCGGGCGTGCGGTTGATGGAAATGCCGCTTTCGAACATGGCGATGTAATGACCCGGGTGCTTGCGTGCAAAGGCCAGGTAGGCGCGGCCTGTCGCCTCGAACGCGGCCAGGGCCGAGGGCTGGCCTTTGTCATAAGCGTACTGCATCAGGTCCGCGAACATCTCATACCCCTGCCGGGCGGCCTCGGCGATCAGGTCTTCGCGCCCGTGGAAATGCCGATAGACCGCAGCCGGTGTGACCCCTGCGGTTTTGGCAGCCTCGGACAAGGTAAAGCCAGTTGGGCCTTTTTCCTCGATCAAAGACAGTGCAGCCTCGATCAGAGCCTGTTTCAGGTTCCCGTGGTGATACCCGCGTTTCGTCATCCCCGTTTCAGGTGCCTTTGCTGTTTAAGCTTTCGGAATACATGACATAATCCGCGTTGTGGCCTTCGTCCACTCTTGGTCATGCATCCCAGATTTCCGGCCCGCCGCAGATTTTGGGATCATTCAGCCCAATTGCGTCCTCGTCCTTTTCATCATAGTCCAACGCATGCAGCACAGTGCGAATGGCCGCCAGCCGCGCGCGTTTCTTGTCGTCGGACCGAACGATGGTCCACGGGCAATGCTCGGAATGGCTGCGGGTCAGGGTTTCCGAAATCGACTCGCTGTATTCGTCCCATTTGTTCAGGCCCGCTACGTCGATTGGGCTGAGTTTCCACTGTTTCAGCGGGTCCGTTTCACGAGATAGGAACCGGTTCAGTTGCTCGGCACGGCCGACATTCAGCCAGAACTTGAACAAGGTGATCCCGTCATTGACCAGCCCGGTTTCCAGCGGCAGAACCTGCCGAAAAAACCGTTCGCGCTCTTCTGCCGTACAGAAACCAAACACGTTTTCAACGACGCCGCGGTTATACCAGCTTCGGTCGAAGAACACGATCTCACCGGCTGATGGAAGATGCTGAATGTACCGCTGGAAGTACCACTGGCTGCGCTCTGTATCAGATGGTTTGCTGAGCGCGACGTTGCGCGCGCCGCGCGGGTTCAGGTTTTCGCGGAACCGCTTGATTGTGCCGCCTTTGCCAGCCGCATCCCGGCCCTCGAAAATGAGGGCTACACGTCTATCAGTCTCTTTTATCCAGGACTGCATTTTGACTAGCTCAATCTGCAGTTTTTCCATTTCTTTTTCGTATTCCTTACGCTTCATGCGTTCGTCGTAAGGGTAGGTCGGGTTCAGAATGTCGTCCTTTTCAGACTTTTCAATGGCTGAACGCACCTCTTTCGGGGCATCCTTTTTGAAGTACTTTTCGATGGAACCTTTTTCGGAACGGGCCATGTGTTACCTCGCCATAAAAGCCATATCCTACTATGGATTAGCCGTGGGCCTAACGCAAACCCGCACGTTGTGCGGCGCGGTCGATGGCAGCGGCAACCTCGGGGGCAGCCACGACCTGCGGCATGTGCCCGATGCCCGGCAGCTCGATCAGTTCTGCCCCCGGGATTTCGTCGATCAAACGATGTGAATGCCATTCGAGGCCAACGGTGTCATCGGCGGTGCCGTGAACAATCTCGGTCGGAACGTCGATCTCGCCGTATCGGGGTCGCAGGGCGGTGACCTCATCCAACAGATTGGCGCGCTGCTTGGCGTTGGTGTGCATCGAATTGCGGCGCATGGTCAGACCTGGGCCGAAGTGATCGGCATAGCCCGCAGGGGCCGTCTGGGGTGCGAACACGCCGTCCAGCGCTTTTTCGACGTACCAACTGGGTACAAAAGCGGTGATCAAAGGCAGAGTTACTGCGCTGCCGACCGAGGTGGATGCCAGTTGGTTGAAACCGTCCAGAGGCGTCTCCCACGGGATCGCCGCAGGCGCGATTAGAACCATTGCCGAAATGTTGTCGGGCCGTGTCACCGCCCAGGCGAGCGACACTGATCCACCATAGCTTTGGCCTGCGACGATGGGTTTTTCGGCACCAAGCAGGGCAGCGGCCTTTTGCAGGATTTCCGCCTGTTCTTCTATGGTTTCCCCGTCTGGGTTGAAACCGGCACTATAGCCTAATCCGGGGCGATCAAATACGATCACGCGGTAGTTTTCTGCCAGTATCGGGGCCAGCGCAAAGGTCATGTCGCGCGTGTTGCCACTGGACCCGTGAATCAGCACCACGTCCGGCCCTTCGCCCATCACAACGGCATGGACGGGCACACCATCGACGTCGACAATCTGGCCTTCGGGGGGAAAGGCGGCCTCGGCGCGCGCCTCGTTCCGGGCTGAGCGCCAGATTGCGACGGCCCATAGCATGACCATCAGGGTCAGAACCATGACGCCGACGCGTAACATGGGGTCAGGCCCTCAGATCGGTTTGATCGACACCGATCCGGCTGATGTCGTAGGGGGTGGTGCCGTAAATCTCACTGATCCAGTTGCCATAAAGCAGATGCGCATGGCTGCGCCATCTGTTTTGCGGCGTTTGGGTCGGATCGTCGTCCGGATAGTAGTTCATCGGCACGTTGATCGGGGTGCCATTGGCAACGTCGCGGTCATACTCCTGTTTCAGAGTGTCGCTGTCGTACTCGAAATGGTTGAAAATATAGATAGCCCGGTGCGCCCGATCTTCGACCAGGCACGGCCCGACATCATCACTGCCCAGCAAGGTCACCAAGCCGTTCGCGGCATCAATCTCGTTTTGCTTCATCTCAGTCCAGCGGCTGACCGGGATCACGCAGTCATCTGAAAATCCGCGCAAGAAAGGCGAGGCCGGGTTGAGGTTCGAATGACGGAAACAGCCGAAGGCCTTTGCGTCCAACATATGTTTCTGCACGCCGTGGAAATGATTGATCATCGCCATCCCGCCCCAGCAGACGCCAAAGGTCGAATGCACGTTTGTCTGTGTCCATTCGAAAACCTCGCGCATTTCGTCCCAATAGGTGACGTCGTTGAAATCCAGATGCTCAATCGGCGCGCCGGTGATGATCAGGCCATCAAACTTCTCGTTCTTGACCTCCTGAAATGGGCGGTAGAACTCGGCCATATGCTCAGCGGCGGTGTTCTTGGTGCGATGTTCGGTCATGCGGATCAAAGACAGGTCAATCTGCAGCGGAGTCGCCCCGATCAGGCGCGCGAACTGGTTCTCGGTCTGAATCTTCTTGGGCATCAGGTTCAACAACCCGATCCGCAGAGGGCGAATATCCTGATGCATCGCCTGATCCTCGGCCATGACCGAGACGCCCTCTTTGGTGAGGACATCAAAAGCAGGAAGGTCGGAGGGGATCTTAATCGGCATCAGATTCAAGCCTTTGGAGTTTCAGTGTAAAAGTGGAAACTAAGCGTCGTTCGCGCGGGTCTCAAGTGTGCGTTCGATCAACTCATCGAAATCAGCGGCATCACGGACCTTGTGCATGTCGTCCGCAGTGACCGTGACGCCCCAGTTCTCGGCCATCGCCTGATAACGCGGCTGGCGATGCGCCAGTGCTTGCGCATAGGTCCAGCGGATGAACGCGTCAGGGTCCACGTCCTCGGACCGGCAGTTGTGTTGGGTCAGGTAATCGTCCCAAACACGGGTCAGGAATTCTGCCTGATAGGACATCGGCTTGGGCGCCTTGTCGAAACGGCGGATCAGTTCGGCCGTATGGTCTTCGTCCCCTTGAATCCAGATCATCAGGGTTTGGCGGGACAATTCGGATAGAACGTGATCCGTTGGGTTTGTCGGATCCACCCATTCGCAGATCGACCCGCCCGTGTCACAAATGAAATGTGGATATCTGTACAGGCGCTGCGCCCGATCGATGAAATACTCGGTGTCCAAAAGCGCGTGAATTTCAGCCTGTCGGAATTGCTCCTGCCTGCGTTTGTATTCGGGCAGATCCAGGCCACCCAGCTCTGGGTTTCCGGGCTTGCCCAGATAAGCGGCTACGGGGGTCAGGTTTTCGAAGGATATATTCGATCCAATAAAGATCGAATCCGAAAGCAGAAGCTGGCGCAGAAAAGGAATCTTCATCGCCTCGGCCTTGGCGTTATCCGCGATGTATTCGCCCATGTAACGGGTGCCTATGCGATAATCGATCGAGTAATGAAACCAGTCGCCGGAATCGCGCAGGACGTTGGACACATAAGTCTTTCCCAGACCCGACATGCCAAAAAACAGCACCTTTTTCCGCGCCGCGCCGCGCCAGTCGTTTGCCGAGCCGTAGATCATTGTCCGCTGTCCCTTTTTTCCGACCTAGCTAAAACGGGCGGCGGGCGGCGTCAATCGCGTGCGCCTGCAAGGTTGAGGATCAATAGCCCCAGCGCAAGGGTGGCGAAACCCAGATAAGCTTGCGGCGGTAAGGCCTCATCCCGCAAAACCGCGCCCAGTACGATGGCGACCGGGGGGATGACCAGCGTGACCAGCAACAGATTGCCTGCACCGGCCATAGCCGGAACCCGATAGTACAGCAGGTAGGCTCCGGCCGTGGCAATCAAAGCGTAATAGCCAATCGCCGCCCATGTGATCAGGGGCAAGTCCATACTTGGCACGCCATCGACCAGCAGTGTAATGGGCAGGATCAGCAGGGTCGATCCGGTTAGAATCCCGGCTGTCTCAACTACGGGGTAGTTTAGTCAAAGTGGCTCGCGCCCAAGCGCCGGCCAGAGCGTAGGACATCGTGCCTGTATTGACCGCCAGTTTGGCCATACTCTGCGGGTCGAAACTGGCAAAGTTCCGTATCCCGATTGCAAATGTAACCCCAAGAAGTCCAAGCCTATCTCCGATAGCGCGTGCGGCTGAGGCGTTCATCCTTGAAAAACAACACCGCGACTATGACACCGAAAATGGCCGTCATTGCATTCAGGATCGAGGTCAGGCCAGTCTCGATGTAAAGCTGCCCCGAGGTCATCAGCGAAAACGGAATTGCGTTGTTCAGCAATCCCATGATCAGGAACGCCAGCCAAACGCGAGGGCTGTGTGGAATGGTCAGCCACCGGAAACAGACCTCAATCCAAAGCGCCAGCATTGCCCATAAAACCCGATGAAGCACTGAGGTCGTCACTGGGATCGTGTCCAGCGCGAACTGGATTGACAGGAACGATGCGCCCCAGATCAGGCCCAACACAAGAAACTCGCCCTATGCTTTCGGTGAAAGATTATTTTGTGCCGCCATGCCATTTTTTCGCACTGTCTGGGCACCCTTTCGACCCGAAACCTGTGCAAAGAAAAACCCCGCCGAAACAGCGGGGTTTTTTAGATTAGGCTTGAAATTAGTTCAGAGCGTATGTGATCTGAAAGCCAACGCTCCAAGCCGAGTTGCCCGAGAATTCGCCGCCGGTTGTGGTGGTCGCGTCACCGATATCGGTATAGCGAACGCCGCCGGATATCTGTGCGTTTTCAAAGCTGTAGGTGCCACCAAGGCCCACACTCCAGAAGCCGTCGGTCGGGCCGAGGTTCGTAACCGGTGTGTCCGATGACGTTTCATATCCTGCTGTGATCGCGCCTGAGAACTCCTCGGAGAACTGGTATCCCAGACCCAGCGTGTAAGTGAACGTGTCGTCTGCATAATCGACCAGGTTTTGGTTTGCTGCGCCGACGTAAACATCCGGGGCCAGGACGGTCTGCGGCCAGTCAACCCAGCGGATCGAACCAAACAGCAAGGTCTTGGGTGCGACACCGGTCTGGAAATCCAGGTTCACCGACTGAGGCGTCTCAACCTCGGTTTCATCGTCCACCGTCACAAGCGCCGCCGGGATGGGGGGAACGCTGTTGATCGATTCCGTCGAGTCGAAATTGTGCGTGATTTTTGAGTTGTAGGTTAAAGCCACACGTGCCGCGATGTCGGGGCGCTCCCAAGCGACACCTACGACGTAACCAAAGTCAATCTCGGCGTCGGTTTCAAATTCGTAGCCGGCAACCACCGGGACTGCGACATTAGCCTTCGCCCGTTGGGCGCGGACACCGCCGATGGCGCTGAATCCCCCATCGATCTTATAGCGGAGCAGTGCCGTGATCGCGTCAACATCCGCCTTGGCACGCAGGACGTCGGAGCGACCACCAGCAGGTGCCGTAGGGTTTTGCGAAAGAGGGTAGTTTGTCGGGTACCGTACGTCTGCGCCAAAGGGTTCATCGTAAACGAGTGCGAAATCCAGACGATCGGTGAACGCACGTTTGTAGGCCAGATGCGGTGTGAAGAAGTCGTTGGCGATATTGCCGGAGTCGACGCCGAACTGCTCACCGCTGACGTCAGGGTTGGTGTAGCCGAGACGGAACTGTACGACGGACCCCTCCTCGAACAAGATGTTGACGCCTTGGCCGCTGCGATCAAGGCCACCTGCATAGGCTCCTGTCGCCCCGACACAGACTGCGCACGCCTGTAGTAGCGCTTTTTTCATTAGTTCCTCCCTTAAGGTCTCCTGTAGGTCAGGCACGGGTTATTGAGTGGTTGCGATCAACCTGACTTATGGTGCTCGATACTTTCTTAAGGCCTATTAATCCGTCAACTGGTGACGGTGCGTTATTACTGGTGATTGTGGCGTGAATCTGTTGCTAAACTGTTACGATTCTCGGCTTGGACGTTCATAAAGATGCCCGAAAAGATCACGGCGGCCCCCAGCAGGGTCCAGTGATCCAGTGGCTCGTGATACAGAATCATGCCGACCACCGCGATTGTCGGCAGGCGGGCAAAGTCGAATGGCACCACCACGGTTGCTGGGGCAATGGCCAGTGCGTTGGTGATGCAATAGTGCGCCAACAGGCCTGCCAGCCCCACCAGCAAAAGAAATGGCGCCGTGGCGAGTGTGGGCAGCGAAACCTGGCCGTCGATCCCCGCCGCGATCAGGCCCAGAACAGCCTGCATGACGGTCAACCAGAACATGATGCAGCCGATACTGGCAACCCGCGTCAGGGTTTTGGTGGAGATGGTAGTCAACGCAAAGAAAACCGCCGACAGGGCGGCCGCCAGAACGCCCGCGCTCAGTGGTACGGCACCGGGGCGGGCAACAATCAGGATACCGGCAAAGCCGATCAGGGCCGACAACACCCGGACCGGCGTCAGCCTTTCTTTCAACAACAGAGGGGACAGCAGGATAACCCAGATGGGTTGGGTAAACTCCAACGCAAAAACCTGCGCCAGAGGGATGACCGAGACTGCATAGAACCACAGGTTCTGGCCGGTGAAGTGCATTAGGTTCCGGATACCGTGCAAACCCAGCTTGAATGTCGAAACCTGATGCCATTTGCCAGTGAACGACAAGACCAGCGCGACGACGCAGATGCCGACAAGGCTGCGGTAGAACATGATCTCAAAAGTATCATGCGTGACGCTCAACTCTCGTCCGGCAACAGCCATCGATGAGAACGAGGCTATTGCCCCGGTCATCCAAAGCGCGGCCTTGCCGATCTGCGGTTTACTGCTGTCCATTAATCTGCCTGAGGGAATTGCGGGTTTCCGGCTGAACTTAAACAAAAAAGCCGGGACAGTGCCCGGCTTTTTTATTCCCACTCGATTGTTCCCGGAGGTTTCGAGGTGATGTCATAAGTGCATCGGTTGATGCCCTTTACCTCATTGATGATCCGCGTGGCGGTTTCGCCAAGGAATTCGTGGGTGAACGGGTAGTAGTCGGCAGTCATGCCATCGACCGAGTTTACCGCACGCATGGCGCAGGCATAGTCGTAGGTCCGCCCGTCTCCCATCACGCCTACGGTGCGGACCGGCAGGATGGCGACAAAGGCCTGCCAGATCTCGTCATATAGCCCGTGCTTACGAATCTGGTCGATATAGACCGCATCGGCCTCGCGAAGGATTTCCAGTTTCTCGCGGGTGATCTCGCCGGGGCAACGGATCGCCAAGCCCGGCCCGGGAAAGGGATGGCGACCGATGAAGCTCTGGGGCAGGCCCAACTCACGACCCAGCGCGCGGACCTCATCCTTGAACAGTTCGCGCAGGGGTTCGACCAGTTTCAGGCCCATCTTCTCCGGCAGGCCGCCGACATTGTGGTGCGATTTGATGGTGACCGACGGACCGCCCGAGAACGATACCGATTCGATCACGTCAGGATACAGCGTACCTTGCGCGAGGAACTCGGCGCCTTCGATGGTATCAGCATGTTTCTGGAACACGTCGATGAACAGCTTGCCAATGATCTTGCGCTTGGTCTCGGGGTCGGACTGGCCGTCCAGTTCGCCCAGAAACAGATCGCTTTCGTCCGCGTGAATCAGCTGAATGTTGTAGTTGTCGCGGAACATGCCGACGACTTCTTCGGCTTCGTTTTTGCGCAGCAGGCCGTGGTCGACGAACACACAGGTCAGCTGATCGCCAATCGCCTCGTGGATCAGGATTGCCGCGACCGAGCTGTCGACGCCGCCGGACAGGCCGCAGATGACTTTCTTGTCGCCGACCTGTTCGCGGATTTTGCGGATCATTTCATCGCGATAGGCGCCCATGGTCCAGTCGCCGCTGAACCCGGCCAGTTTGACGAAATTCTCATACAGTTTCGCGCCCTTGGGGGTGTGATGCACTTCGGGGTGGAACTGAACGGCATAGAAGTGACGGCTGGTATCGGCGGTGATCGCGAAGGGTGCGTTGGGAGAGGTTCCGAAGACTTCGAACCCCGGAGCGATTTCACTGACGTGGTCTCCATGGCTCATCCAGACTTGTTCGTCTCCACCGTCGAACCAGCCATCCAGAATATCCAGCTGGCCTTTCGGTGTGACAAAGGCGCGCCCGAACTCGGCGGTGCCGTGGCCGCTTTCGACCTTGCCGCCCAGCTGGTGCATCATCACTTGCTGGCCATAGCAGATGCCGAGGATCGGTACGCCATAGTCAAAAATCTCTTGTGGGGCGCGGGGGGAGTCCTCGCGCGTCACGCTGTCCGGCCCGCCCGAGAAGATCACGGCCTTTGGCGCCATATCGCGCACAAAGTCCATGGTGACATTCTGGTAGGGGTGGATTTCACAATAGACATTCAACTCGCGCAGGCGGCGTGCGATCAGCTGCGTCACCTGGCTGCCGAAGTCGATGATCAGAAGGCGGTCATGGGATGTCTGGCTCATGACTGGCTCTTAGGTCGCGCGGCGGTTATGTGCAAGCGTTATGAAGGCGTTTCCAGCCAGATACAGAGGGAGATCGGATCAATGACCGCCATTCGTTTCGTGAACGCGACACCAGATGACGCTGGGGCGATCACCGAGTGCATCGCAGCGGCCTATGCTGAAGCGCGCAAAACAATTGCTGATCTTCCGGATGTGACGGCCGGGATCGCAGAGGAAATCACGGAACATCGGGTGGTGTTAGCTCTTATAGAGCCCGGGTTGGCCGGGGTGATCATTTTTGACCAGCTGGGCGACGAGATGAAGGTTTTTAACTTGGCCGTTTCACCACAGGTGCAAGGACAGGGGATCGCCGGGAAGCTGCTGGCAACGGCCGAGGTTGAAGCGCGCGAGGCAGGATGTACGCGCATGATTTTGCGCACCCATCGGCTGATGGGGGAAACACGCGCGATTTATGCGCATCTGGGTTGGGTAGAAACGGAAATGAGCGGCAATTCCGTCGCAATGGAAAAAACACTCTGAGCCTGTGTCTAACCCATTGATTCCGACTTTTCACTGCCACGGTGAGAGGCGCGGCTGACATCTGCCCGGTAGCTCCAGATCGCGATGATTGACCAGCAAAGAATGTAAAATGCGCCCGTAAGGATAAGCGCCTCACCAGGAATTGGACCTACATCGGCCCGTTCGATGGCCTCCGCGAAACTCTCGGCCGGGGTCGGATGGACCGAGATTTTCACGCAGAATGCCAGGCTCTGGATCAGCAGAATCCAAAGATAGTTCCTGCGGATTCGGCGCCCGATCGCGATCATCTGGGTGACATGGTAGCGCGGGTGCAGATAGTCCTGCGCCAAGACTTTTTGCCAGTTCTCCTCCATATGAAGATCACCATCATAAAGCAGCGGTGCATAGAAATGGGTCTCCAGCCATCTGGCCCGTGCGCGCCATACGTTGAAGTATCGGTAGCGCCGCGCCTCAAGCATAAGGAACAAGATGATCAGAACGCCCACAAGCACCAGGGGCAGGGGTGAGGCCTCGGGCGAAGAAAATGAAATCGACAACGCAACACCCAGTGTGACAACCGCCCAGTTCGTCGTTGTGTCCAATCGGGTGCGCCAGATCGTGCTGCGATAAACCTCACCTCGGTACAGGTGCGCTACGGCGCCGATTTCCGCCGCATCAAGGGATTTTCTTTCAATTAAAGTGGAAGGTGCTTTTTGCGTTTCCGATTCCATGCTCCTATCATCAACATTAGGAAAAACGGGTCAAAGCAATTTCGAAGTGGCGATCATGTCGCTTTTACCCCTATTGCGCCGCAATCCACGTCTGGTGTGATCGGCGGTTCCGGTAACACGATTTGCAACGTGAACATGACTAACGGGATTATCTCATGGCAGAGGCAAACACCCGACGCAGAGCTAGAGGCGGTGGCGGAGCCGCCCGCCGGGCCGAGCGCACCGCGGTTCGAATCGAAACGGCGAAGTACATCGAACGGAATATTCCGAATTTCGAGGTTCTCAACGAAGAAGCGTTGGAGATTATCGAGGCAAATGCGGAAACCATTCTGGCCGAGGTTGGCGTCAACTTTGTTGACAACCCGGCTGCGTTGCAGCGTTGGAAAGACGCTGGCGCTGATGTTGATGGTGAGCGCGTACGCATCCCACGCGGGTTGGCGCGTGAACTGATCAAAACGGCACCCAGCGAGTTCACCCAGCACGCCCGCAACCCCGAGAAATCGGTCGTCATCGGGGGTCGCAATCTGGTTCTGGCACCGGTCTACGGTCCTCCCTTCGTGCGCGATATCCATGGCGGCCGTCGCTATGCGACCATGGACGATTTCAACAAGTTCGTGAAACTGGCCTATATGTCCAAGTGGCTGCACCATTCGGGCGGGACCGTGTGCGAACCGACCGACATTCCTGTGAACAAGCGTCACCTGGACATGCTGATGGCGCACATGACCCTTTCGGACAAGCCGTTCATGGGCTCGGTCACCGATCCAAGCCGCGCGCAGGATTCGGTCGAGATGTGCGAAATCCTGTTCGGCAAAGAGTTCGTGCAGGAAAACACCGTCATGACCTCGCTGACCAACATCAACTCGCCGATGACTTTCGACGACGTGATGATGGGCTCGCTTGAGGTGTATGCGAAGAACAATCAGGCCTGCATCATCTCTCCGTTCATTGTCGGCGGCGCGATGGCGCCGGTTTCGGTTGCAGGTACGCTGACGCAGGTTCTGGCCGAAGTTCTGGCCGGTGTGGCGTACAGCCAGATCGTGCGCCCCGGCGCACCTGCGATCTTTGGTGCCTTCGTGTCGTCGATCGACATGAACTCGGGTGCGCCGACTTTCGGTACTCCTGAGGCTTCGATGGTCACCTATGGCGCGGGTCAGCTGGCGCGACGTCTGAACCTGCCGTTCCGCTCTGCCGGATCTTTCTGTGGCTCGAAGCTGCCGGATGCGCAGGCGGCATATGAAACAGCAAACTCGCTGAACATGGGTCTGATGTCTGGTGTGAATTTCATGCTGCATTCGTGCGGCTGGCTGGAAGGCGGTCTGGTTGCCGACTTTGAGAAGTTCGTCATGGATGCCGATCAGTTGGGTGTTCTGCACGGTCTGGCCAAAGGCATTACCTATGACGAAAACGCGCAGGCGATGGAGGCGATCCGTGAAGTCGGTCCCGGTGGCCACTATCTGGGTTGCGCCCATACGCAGGCCAATTTCAAAGAGGCATTCTGGAAAAGCGAAGTGCTGGACTACAAGCCTTTCGAGACCTGGGAAGACGAAGGCGGGCGTGACACACGGACACTGGCCGCCGCGCGGGTCGAGCATCTGCTGGCCAACTACCAGCAGCCTCAACTCGACCCGGAAATCAACGCCGCGCTGAACGAATACGTGGCGGAAAAGAAAGCATCCATGCCGGATGCCTTCACCTGATCACTGATATTGCGAGGCGCGGCTGGCTTGATACAGCTGCGCTTCGCCCAGCAACGCAATCAGCAGGTCAAGATGGCGCACCAGCGAATAGGTCGCGTCTTCCTCTGACCGCTGCGCGTTAACCTCTCGTTCCATTTCCATCAGTCGAACCAGTGCTGCACCCGTTCCGGGCAGTGAGCCGTATCCCAGAATACGTTGCAGATGTCGTTCCCGATTATAGTTCTGCGCCCCGAATTTTGCGGCCCGTGCCAGCAGGCGGGGGCGGCGGAGGGTGGTAATCATAGTCATCAGGTCCTGCATCTCGGGAGTTCCTCGTTCAAGTGGAAGTTGTCCCTTTTGTCACACAACTTAAGCGGGTGTTGCCTTGATTAGGTTCGCTCCGAACTCTGACTTCATGAGTGTTTATGATTTTGAATCAAATCTGGTTCTTGTCCCTGCGGGTTAACGAACGAGTAACGAAAGCAACTCTAGTTAGAATTGGTTAACAAACTCATCGGGGGCGATTGAGAACAGATTGTTGTGTCGACGAGGGCAAGGAACTATGCAAAATAACATGGCTTTCACCATTCCGGCTTGGGTACCTGAAGGGGCGCAAAGATATCTTGCCCACACAGAGACCGGCCAGTCGATCCGCGATATCGCGCGATCCGCCGGGTGCCATGCTTCGACCATTCTCAGGCAAATAAGACGGATCGAAATGCGCCGGGACGACCCTTTGGTGGATGCTGCGCTGCGATCGCTGGCGGAAACACATTTCTCCGATCCCGGTGGCCGTAAGATTAGGACCGTGCATGGGATTCTGCCTGTCGCTAAAGAAGAAACGGCCGCCGCAAAAGATGAGGAGTTCAATCGCGAGGCCCTACGGATTCTGCGCCGCTTGTGTGAAACGGGGTCGGTCTTGGCAGTGGCCGAGGAAATGGACAAGGCCGTTGTGGTTCGCGACACCGGCGACGCTGGGGCCACCAGAACGGCCGTGGTGGAATGCAGGATCGCACAGGCGCTTGCTCTTAATGATTGGATTTCTTGCGATAATCCGGCTCGGATTTCGCGGTATCGAATATCGTCAGCAGGCCGGACCGCACTGAGCCGTCTGGTCGCCGAGGTTGAGAACAAGGCGCGCGAGCGCAGTGAGTTTGGAATGGCCGAGGCGCAGGCACACTTCAAGGCTCAAATGGTGCAGGGGCAGGGCGCGGCTGGGAAACCCGACCGACCAAGGCGCATTCGCTACAGCGCTGCAGAAAGTCCCCTGATTGCGCTGGCGCGTAGGCGGGACCGGGATGGCAAGCCGTTCCTGGATGAATCGTTGGTTGCTGCAGGCGAACGTCTGCGTGAGGATTTTGAACTGGCGCAAATCGGTCCCCAGGTTGCGCAGAACTGGGACCACTTTCTGACTGCTGGTGGACGCGGCAGTTTCAAAAGTGAGACCCATGATGGGCGTGGCTCGTCCGATGCGCGGGATCGCGTTGAGCACGCCTTGTCGGATCTCGGGCCGGGGTTAAGCGATGTGGCGTTGCGTTGTTGCTGCTACCTTGAAGGGTTGGAACTGGCCGAAAAACGTATGGGTTGGTCGGCGCGGTCGGGTAAGATCGTTCTGCGGATCGCGCTGCAACGACTCAAGCGGCATTACGAATGCCAGTCAGAGCGCAATCGTATGATCGGGTGATATGTTTTGATTGCACTCGCGACGCCAAGTGATAGTCACAGATTATGAATTTCACCCTCAGACAGTTGCAATACTTCAGCGCCGTTGCCGAACAGCGCAATTTCGGTCGGGCGGCGCAGACCTGCCATGTGTCGCAGCCCGCCTTGTCGGTGCAGATCAAGGCGCTGGAGGAGAGTTTGGGCGGCCCGCTTTTCGAACGTCAGGCCCGCGACATACTGCTGACGCCGCTGGGGCGCGATGTGCTGGATCATGCACGCAAGGTTCTGGGCGCCGCCGACAGACTGGACCAGTTTGCCAGGGACCGGTCCGGTGGGCACAGATCGCTGGCGATTGGCATCATTCCGACAATCGCGCCTTATTTGCTGCCTGGCGTTCTGGCCGGACTGCGCGCCTCAGACGTTTCGTTGCGCGTGCAGGTGCGCGAAGCTAGAACCGAACGTCTGCTGGCCATGCTGCGCGCCGGAGAAATCGACGCCGGTGTTGTAGCCCTGCCGGTTGGTGGAAATGAGCTGTTCGAACTACCCTTGTTTCAGGACCGGTTCCTTCTGGCCGGCAGCACAGCGCGCCTGCAGGGCATGGCAACGAACCCCGAGGCCCTTCGCCCACTGGATCTGAAAACCGCACAATTGATGTTGCTGGACGATGGCCACTGCCTGACGGATCAGGCACTTGAGGTCTGCGGTCAGGACCGCAGTAGCGGACTCATCAATATGGGCGCGTCGTCGCTGGCCACCTTGTCGCGACTGGTGGCCGAAGGCTTTGGCCTGACCCTGATGCCCGAGCTTGCGGCGCGGTCGGAATCCGAGGCCGTACCCGGGCTGAAGCTGATGCGTTTCAGCACGCCTCAACCGGCGCGCACGGTTGGTCTGGTGCGGCGTGCTTCAACTGGGGGAGAAGGCTGGTTCGACGGTCTTGCCGAGGTCATCCAACGGGTCGGCGAAGGCATCGTGACTGCCACCCGAGCCTAAAAACGAAAAGACCCGCCGATGGCGGGCCTTTTTTGTTTTGGATCGCAAAAAGGCTTAGGCCAGAGCCGGTTCCTTGGCTTCGTCCAGGTGCTTTTTCAGGTTTTCCGGCGACGAAACGCCATAGGGGTCTTCGGGGCAGTTGTCCATCAAGCCGGGCTCTTCGAACCATGCCTCGACCACACCGTTGTTGACGATCGCGGCATAGCGCCACGAGCGCATACCAAAACCAAGGTTGTCCTTGTCGACCAGCATACCCATCTTGCGGGTGAACTCGCCCGAACCATCCGGGATGACCTTGACTTTATCCAGGCCCTGATCCTGCGCCCATTTGTTCATGACAAAGCTGTCATTTACGGACATGCAGTAAATCTCGTCGATTCCTTTTTCTTTGAATTCGGCATAACCGTTTTCAAAACCGGGCAACTGGTAGGTCGAACACGTGGGGGTGAACGCACCGGGCAGCGAGAACAGGATCACCCGTTTGCCGGCAAAGTAATCTGCGGTGGTCTTATCTTCCCAACGGAACGGGTTGGGGCCTTCGACGGCCTCGTCACGGACGCGGGTGTGAAAGGTTACGTCAGGCAGTCTGGTACCGGATTTCATGCTAAAGTTCCTGTGATTCATGTGTGAACTGCCGATGATTTAAAACAGTTCTAAATTGGCTTCAACGCCATTATTGCCGCAAGTGCGAGTTCCGATGGATGCCGCAAAATGCGCTGTTTTCAATGGGTGTTTGTCGAGATTTGTCAGGTTTTTTCTGCAAATGCATAGTGCGCTGTTATGGCAGCTATGCACGGGTGGCGTAGCTAAGCGCTGCAGTTTATATTATGTCGAAGCAAAGTGACCCAAAGTCAGGAAAGCCGACCGTGCGTGATCTGAAGATCCCCGAACAACGTCATCCCGAAAAGGCGCATCGCCAGGACAATGCGCAGCCGAAAAAGCCGAAATGGATTCGGGTGAAGGCCCCGGGTGGGAAAGGGTATGCCGATACCCACAAGATCATGCGCGAGAACAACCTCGTGACCGTCTGCGAAGAAGCCGGGTGCCCGAATGTCGGTGAATGTTGGAGCCAGGGTCACGCCACCATGATGATCATGGGCGAGATCTGTACTCGTGGCTGTACCTTCTGCAATATTGCGACTGGTCGCCCAGACGATCTGGATGCATTCGAACCCGGGCGCGTGGCGCATGCGGTGCAGAAACTGGGGTTGAACCACGTGGTTATCACCTCGGTGGACCGGGATGACCTTGCGGACGGCGGGGCGGAGCATTTCGCGCAAACTATTCGCGCGGTACGTCACCGCTCGCCCAAGACGACGATCGAAATTCTGACGCCTGACTTCCTGAAATGTGACCCGTCCGTTCTGGAAGTTGTGGTCGAGGCGAAACCCGACGTGTTCAACCACAACCTCGAAACAGTCCCCGGCCTGTATCCCGAAGTGCGCCCCGGTGCGCGCTATTTCCACTCGCTGCGCCTGTTGCAACGGGTCAAGGAAATGGACCCGTCGATCTTTACCAAGTCCGGCATCATGGTCGGCCTCGGGGAAGACGAACAGCAGGTCAGGCAGGTCATGGACGACATGCGCGCCGCCGATATCGATTTCCTGACCATTGGCCAATATCTGCAACCGACACCAAAACACCACGGCGTTGATCGGTTTGTCACGCCCGAAGAGTTCGCGTCTTACGAGAAGGCGGCCTTTGGCAAGGGATTCCTGATGGTGTCCGCAACGCCTCTGACCCGGTCCTCCTATCACGCAGGCGACGACTTTGCCCGTTTGCGCGATGCCCGACAGAAAAAGCTGGAGCAAGGGTGACACCCGAAGCAATCGCCCGGCTGACCCGGCTGCGCCAAGAATTGCATCAATATCCTGAGGTTTCCGGGCAGGAGGAACAAACCGCTGCTCGGATCGCAGATGAGCTGCGCGCCCGTGGTGCCGATCAGGTACTGACGGGTATCGGCGGGCATGGTGTGGCGGGCGTCTTCGACGGCCGTCAGGCCGGGCCAACCGTCGCTATTCGGTGCGAGTTGGATGGACTGCCGATTCAGGAGATTTCTGACGCGGCCTATGCCTCGCGTATTCCGGGAAAAGGACATCTGTGCGGGCATGATGGCCACATGGCGATGGTTTTGGGTGTTGCCGAATATCTGGTGCACACCCGCCCGGAAACGGGCCGTGTGGTTCTGGTTTTCCAACCGGCCGAGGAAACCGGGCAAGGTGCCATCGCATTTCGGGCTGACCCAAAATTTGCGGGAATCGCGCCTGACTTTGTGTTTTCCCTGCACAACTTGCCGGGATTGGCGCAGGGTGAAGTTTTGCTGTGTGAAGGACCTGCCAATTGTGCCTCGCGCGGGATGAAGATTGTTCTGACCGGCAAGACGTCACACGCGGCAGCGTCACAGGATGGTATATCTCCGGCTGGGGCGCTGGCGTCCCTGATGCCGCAATTGGCGGGGTTGGGAAAGGGTGGTTCTTTGGACGCCGACTTTGCCCTGACGACGGTGACACATGCAAAACTGGGAGAGCCGACCTTCGGCGTTGCCCCTGGACAGGCCGAACTATGGGTGACCCTGCGCACCGTCGCGGACGCGCGGATGCAGGACCTGATGAACGCGGCTGAGGCATTGGCAGCGCGGGCTGCATTGGATCAGGGGCTGGATTTTGAGATCAGCTATGAGGATGTATTCGAAGCTTGCGTGAACGCGCCCGAGGCTGTCGATATCCTCAGCCGGTCTTGTTTCGAAACAGGCGTGCCCTGCGCGTTGACGTCCAGTCCGCAGAAATTCTCGGAAGATTTCGGGCAGTTCGGCAAGGGCGCCAAGTCCGCGATGTTCTGGCTTGGCTCAGGGGGGGATCACCCGCAATTGCACAACCCGGATTACGATTTCCCGGATGCCCTGATCCCGGTCGGAACCGGGATTTTCCTGGCAGCGATTCAGCAGGTGTTGGGCCCGCTTAGCCCTCGGTAAACCGTACCTTACCGATGAAAGGCAGGTTGCGATTGCGCTGCGCGTAGTCAATTCCATAGCCCACGACAAACTCGTCCGGAATTTCGAACCCGATCCAGTCAGACCGGAAATCAACCTCGCGGCGGCTGGGTTTGTCCAGCAGAGCGATGGATCTCAGCCGCGCGGGTTTACGGCTGAGCATCAGCTTGGTCACGTGGTTCAGCGTGTGGCCGGTATCGACTATATCCTCGACCACGAGAACGTCGCGCCCTTCAATTGCTCCGCGTAAGTCTTTGAGAATACGTACTTCACGGCTGCTCTCCATTGAATCTCCATAGGAGGACGCCTCAAGGAAATCCACTTCGATCGGCAGGTCCAGTTCACGTACGAGGTCAGCGATGAAGACGAAACTACCACGCAACAGGCCAACCACGACCAGCTTGTCGGTGTCGGCGAATTCGGTACTGATTTCACGGCAAAGTTCCTCGATCCGGGCGGCAATGGCCTTGGCCGAGATCATCTCATCTATCACATATGCGCGGTCGCTCATCGCTGCCCCCTTGATCTTTGGCGCGCAACATACGAAATCACGCGCCATTGTCACCTGTTAATACCGGACGCCATGCCTACTCATTCGGAAACCCGCCTCCTGCCGTATTCGGCTCAGCAGATGTACGACCTGATTGCGGATGTGGCGAAATACCCCGAGTTTCTGCCCTGGTGTGCCGCCGCCCGTATCCGCCGGACCTATGCCGCAGGTGAGGCGCAGGTGATGGAGGCAGATCTGGTCATTTCCTTCAAGGTGTTCCGCGAACGTTTCGGTAGCCGGGTGACGCTGTTCCCGGATCAGATGAAGATCGACACGGAATATCTGGACGGCCCGTTCAAATACATGAAATCAGATTGGCAGTTCGAGGACTCGCCGGAGGGGGGCTGCAACGTGTCCTTTCACGTAGATTTCGAATTCAAGAACGCCATCTTGCAAGGCATTATAGGCGTGGTGTTCAACGAAGCCATGCACCGGATCGTACAGGCATTCGAAATCCGTGCTGCCGATTTGTACGGCTAGGTCTTTACCCGCAAACGGCGCACGCTAAACTGCGCCCATGAGCGATTTTTCCACTTCTCTGGCTGCGTTTGCAGCTGGGCCTATCGAGACGACATTGCAGACGCGAGTCGTCACCTCTCTGTCCGTTCTGGATTGGATCGCCGTGGGACGCGCCGGGGTCGACGAGCCGGTATCAAAAGCCGTGCGTGATCTGGTGCTGAGCGAAGACGGCACGGCGCAGGCGCATCTGTTTGGCGGTGGCGCGGCTCCGATGCGCGGTGCGGCTTTGGTCAATGGCACCGTCTCGCACGCACTGGACTATGACGACACCCATTTCGCCCATATCGGGCACCCCTCGGTTGCTGTATTGCCCGCCGCTTTGGCGCTGAGTGAATGGGACGACCGTATTCTAGTTGATTTTCTCGAGGCTGCGCTTGTGGGGATGGAGGTTTCGATCCGCATGGGCCTCTGGCTGGGGCGCGACCACTATCAGGCGGGGTTTCACCAAACTGCGACGGCAGGAGCGTTTGGTGCAGCCGTTGCAGCGGGCCGCGTTCTGGGCTTTGAGGCCGGGCGGATGCGCAAAGTGTTGGGTCTGACGGCGACTCGTGCGGCAGGGCTCAAGACCCAATTCGGCACGATGGGCAAACCGTATAACGCGGGTCTCGCGGCCTCGGCCGGAGTGGAAGCTGCCTTGCTGGTCGCAAGGGGCTTTGAACCCAACGCGAATGCGTTGGAGGGGCCGTACGGGTTTGGTGCGACACACAGTGGTGAAGGTGATGCGCCGACCGCTTTGGCCGGGCTGGGCGAGGAATGGTTGTTCGAAACCGTCAGCCACAAGTTCCACGCCTGCTGCCATGGCCTGCATGCGGCTCTTGAGGCCGCGCGTGATCTGGACATCGCAGAACCCGAGGTGGCCGAGATCAAGATCAAGACCCACCCGCGTTGGATGAGCGTGTGCAATCAGATGTCTCCGATCACTGGTCTGGGGGCCAAGTTCTCGTATAGGACGGTGATCGCCATGCAGGCGCTTGGATATGACACTGCGTTGCCAGGCAGTTACACAGACAAGGTTTGCGCAGATCCGCGCGTGATATCCCTGCGGGACCGGGTGTCAGTCGTGGCGGATGACTCCCTGTCGGAAACGCAGGCACACCTGACACTGTTGCGCCGTGACGGTGCCCGACTTGAGGCGACGCATGACCTGATGGCGCCGATGAGCTTGTCGAACCGCGAAGACCGCGTGCGCGGTAAGGCCAGCAAACTGATCGGTAGCGAAGAGTCGGACGCAATCTGGTCGATGTTGCGCACCGGCGGCCGCGCCCACGATCTGGCAAAGAGGCTGGTGGGTTAAACCACGCGCCAGTGCAGCGGGAAGCCGGGGTCAAAGACAGTTACCGGACCATCTCCGGTTTGGATCTTGTCGGGATAAACCTCGGGCTCGCCCTTGGTCAGCGTGATGGTGTCCTCGTTCACTGGCAGACGGTAGAAGGCAGGTCCGTTCAGCGAAACGAAACCTTCCAGCTTGTCCATCGCATTTTCACGATCAAACATCTCAGCCACCAGAGACATGGTGTTTGTCGCCGTGAAGCACCCGGCACAGCCACACGCCATTTCCTTGTTGTCATCCGTGTGCGGTGCACTGTCGGTGCCCAGAAAATACCGCGCGTCGCCTGATGTAGCAGCGGCCAGCAGCGCCAGCCGGTGCTCTTCGCGCTTGGCGACGGGCAGGCAGTAATAGTGCGGTTTGATGCCGCCAACCAGAATGTGGTTGCGGTTGATGATCAGATGGTGCGCAGTGATAGTCGCGCCCAGATCCGTGTCGTTGGCCTTCACGTAGTCCACGCCGTTGGAAGTGGTGATATGCTCCATCACCACGCGCAGACCCGGTGTCGCTTTGCGGATCGGGTCCAGAACGCGGTCGATAAACACGGCCTCGCGGTCGAAGATGTCGATATCGGGATCAGTGACCTCGCCGTGGACACACATGGGCAGACCGATCTCGGCCATCTTTTCCAACACCGAACGTACTTTGTCGAAATCCTGAACGCCCGAGGCCGAGTTGGTTGTCGCCCCCGCAGGGTACAGCTTGACCGCCTTGACCAGACCGCTGGCATGGGCCGCGGCTACATCATCGGCATCCGTATCCTCGGTCAGGTACAGCGTCATCAATGGCTCGAACGTCATGCCCTCGGGCAGCGCGGCCATGATGCGGTCGCGATAGGCGGCGGCTTGATCACCTCGTACCACGGGCGGAACAAGGTTGGGCATGATGATCGCACGGGCAAAGTGGCGCGCTGTTTCGGGCAGGACGGCCTGCAACATTGCGCCATCGCGCAAGTGCAGATGCCAGTCGTCGGGGCGGCGGATCGTGATGCTTTCGGTCATGGCGCCTCCGCTATCACACAGGCCGCCGCCGGAAAAGACCTTGTCAACGCTCCGGATCGTCGTAAGTCCCGGAAAGGCCATGGCCTTGACGTGCACGCGCTGCCGTGACCTGTTGTGCCGAGGGAGAATTGCAGATGACACAGCCAGACACCATTGATGCCGTTCAGAAAATGTTGGGCGCGCAGGGTTATGTCTGCGGGCGGGCACTGGCCACCGTAGTCTTTCTGTCGCTGAAACTTGGCCGCCCTCTGTTTTTGGAGGGGGAGGCGGGTGTCGGCAAAACCGAGATCGCCAAAGCGCTGGCCGCAGGGTTGAACCGCCGCCTGATCCGACTCCAATGCTACGAGGGCCTGGACGCATCCTCGGCTGTGTATGAATGGAACTTCCCGGCGCAGATGGTGGCAATCCGTACAGCCGAAGCATCAGGTGGCGCGGATCGTGGCTCGCTGCAGTCCGAGCTGTTCTCGGACGAGTACCTAATTGAGCGCCCGTTGCTTCAGGCCATGCGCCCGGATGAAAACGGCGCGCCCGTGCTGTTGATCGACGAACTGGACCGTACCGACGAACCCTTCGAGGCATTCCTGCTGGAGGCGCTCAGCGACTTTCAGGTGACTATTCCCGAACTGGGCACCATTACAGCCCCGGAACCACCGATCGTCATCGTCACCTCGAACCGCACGCGCGAGGTGCACGACGCGCTGAAACGCCGTTGCCTCTATCATTGGGTCGACTACCCCGATTTCGATCGCGAGATCGAAATCCTCCACGCCCGCGCCCCCGAGGCAGCCGCGGAGCTTAGCCGCGAGGTTGTGGCCTTCGTTCAGCGCCTGCGCACCGAAGACGTGTTCAAGAAACCCGGCGTGGCCGAGACCATCGACTGGGCCAAATGTTTGCTTGCGCTGGACGTGATCAACCTCAGCCCCGAGGTGATCGGCGACACGCTGGGCGCGATCCTGAAATACCAGGACGACATACAGAAACTTCAGGGATCCGAAGCGAAGCGGATTTTGGATCAGGCGAAAGCGTCACTTGAGCCGATTTGATGGTCGAACAATTCCCCCTCGATATTCCCGACAACCCCAAGCTGGCGCATAATATCACTCATTTCGCGCGGGCCTTGCGCAAGGCGGGGTTGCCGATTGGAACGGGGCGGGTGGTTGATGCCATTCGGGCCGTGCAGACCGCCGGGTTCACGGAGAAGCGGGATTTCTACTGGACGCTCCACGCCTGTTTTGTCAGCCGCCCCGAACATCGGACGGTGTTTGCACAGGTCTTTCGCATGTACTGGCGCGACCCGCGCTACATGGAGCACATGATGTCCATGATGCTGCCCGCCATCCGTGGAGTGCAAGAGGAACGCATGGCCGATCCTGCCGAAAAACGCGCGGCCGAGGCGTTGCTGGACGGGGTCGAACGCGATCTGCCCGAGGCGGTCGAGCAGGAAGATGAGACCGAGCTTGAGATTGACGCCTCGCAAACCGCGTCCTCCGAGGAAAGATTGCGCAGTCTGGATTTTGAGCAGATGAGCACCGCCGAGATCGTACAGGCCAAACGTATGCTGGCGCGGTTGACGTTGCCGGTGAAACCCATCGACTCGCGGCGCGGGCAGGCCAGCCATCTGGGTCATCGCATCGACCGTGCTCGGACCCTGCGCGCTGCGATGCGTCAGGGCGGAGAGCTGCGCGATATCGCGCGCCTGAAGCCTAAATCGCGTTGGCCCAACCTCGTGGTGCTTTGCGATATCTCGGGGTCTATGAGCCAGTACAGCCGGATCATCCTGCATTTCCTGCATTCGGTTTCGAACGCCAAGGGCGCCGGTTGGGCAAAGGTTCATGCGTTCACCTTCGGCACACGCCTAACCAATATAACCCGTCACTTGCAGCAGCGCGACGTGGATGCCGCGCTGGCGGCTGCCGGGGCCGAAGCGCAAGATTGGGAGGGCGGCACCCGGATCGGAGAATGCCTTCACGCGTTCAACCGCGACTGGTCGCGCCGGGTCATGGGGCAGGGGGCGGTGGTGCTGCTGATCTCGGACGGGCTGGACCGGGGCGCTCCCGACGCTTTGGGAAAAGAGATGGAGCGTTTGCACCTCTCGGCGCGCCGTCTGATCTGGCTCAACCCGTTGTTACGTTGGGATGGGTTCGCGCCCAAGGCGCAGGGCGTTGCTGCGATGCTGCCGCATGTCGACAGTTTCCGCGCGGGTCATTCAATTACGTCTTTGGAGGATCTTGCCGCTGTCATCTCACAACCCGACGACGTGGGAGAGAAAGCGCGGCTGATGACCGCGCTTTCGGGGTGATTAGCCACCCACCTGTTCTTCGTTGCACTTGCGCGCCATTTCCATGGCTTTGTAGGTGCCGGTCAGATCAACAGTGAAGGCAAATTCCTTTTCGGGGAACACGACCATAACCTTTTGCTTGGCGATATCCTCGGCGAATTGAGGGTCGTCGGACAGAACATAGCCGCCGGAATACCCTTTGGTAATGTTGCCCTTCATGCCGGTAGCTTCGCCCAGGTAGATGTTGTCCCCTAGTAGGATCGCCACGGCTTCTTTCTCGCCGCGTTTGATGTCTGTTTTGGCCTTGGTGAACACGCCCACATAGCCGACGCTGCGGTCCTCGGTCAGCCCCATCTGAACCACGTTTTCCGAGTCATCAACTGCTTCGATAAGACAGGACTTTTTGTCCTGATCGATAAAAACTTTCCATCCCTCGACCTCACCGTAGCGCAGGAAGGTATCCGCGCTGACTGCGGTCGATGCCAGTAGTCCAATTGCCATTCCGAGTGTAAAAATGCGTTTCAACTCTCTGTCTCCCTTGTGAAAAATATATATGCGCATACCGGAATGCACCAGTTGCGCGTGTAGGCTAGAATCAGGGCCGATGACAATCAATCCTTTGCCTAAACTGTGGGAATTCGGGCTTCTTCGTGCCGAAGACCCGGTATTTGGGGCCGGTGGAGCGACCCTCGGCGCATGGGTTCCTTTTCATCCCGCCAAACCTGCCTATGTTGGGTTTGAACACTCCGGGAGGGTGCAATGGACAGATTCGACAACAGCCCCGAAACGGCCTTGCGCTGGTACCGAGACGGAAAACCTGTCGCAATAGCCACGGTGGTCGAGACCTGGGGCAGCGCGCCTCGGCGTGTAGGGGCTCAACTGGTTATTGGCGGGGACGGTCGCATCGAAGGGTCGGTCTCGGGCGGTTGTGTCGAAGGCGCGGTCGTGGTCGAAGCGCTGGAGGCTATCGACGAAGGTGAAGCACGGCTGTTGGAATTCGGGGTCAGCGACGAGGACGCCTTTGCCGTGGGGCTCGCCTGTGGTGGCACCATCCGCGTTCTGGTCGAGCCGGTGGGCAAGGTGCTGCCCGAACCGATGCTGCGGGAACTGGTTGACGCCCGCGCCCGTCGGGAGGCTGTGGCCTATGAGGTGAATATTGAAACAGGTCAACGCGCCCTGCGACGCAATGCTTATGCAGACCGTCTGCGCATGGATCGATCCGGGTTTGAAGTGGACGGTCAGACCTTTGTCGCGGTGCACAACCCGCCTCTGCGGCTTATCATCGTTGGCGCAGTTCATATCGCACAAGCTTTGGTGCCAATGGCGCGGATCGCCGGTTACGATCCGGCCATCATTGACCCGCGCGATGCTTTTGCATCCAGTGCGCGTTTTCCTGGTGAGACGATCCTGACCGATTGGCCAGACGAAGCCGCTGCCAAGCTGGGGATGGACGCACGGACGGCGGTGGTACTGTTGACCCATGACCCCAAGCTGGATGACCCGGCTTTGCAATCTGCTCTGCGGGCCGGAGTTTTCTATATCGGCGCATTGGGTTCGACACGAACCCATGCCAAACGGGTGGTGCGGATGAAAGAGGCCGGGTTCACTGATGAACAGATTGCGCGCATCCACGGGCCGGTTGGTCTGGACATCGGCGCTGCGGACCCTTCGGAAATTGCAGTGTCCATTCTGGCGCAAATGACAGCCGTTTTGCGGGGTAAGGCGTGAAGTTCGGTCCCGTTCCCGTTGATCAGGCCGACGGAGCGATACTGGCGCATTCCGTAAAGGCCGGAAAGACCAAACTGCGTAAGGGCCTCTTGCTGACGGCCGAGCATCAGGAGGCATTGGTCGCAGCCGGGTACAGTTCGATCACAGTTGCCCGGCTGGAGCCGGGAGATTGTCATGAAGACAAAGCGGCCGGGATGCTGGCCGACGCTCTGGTGCCAGACCCCAAGTCGGCCACGTTGCGGGTGACGAAACCGTTCACCGGCCGCGTGAACCTGTTGGCGGAGGGACCGGGTGTTGCCGTGCTGGATGTTGCCGCACTTGAGGCGTTCAATCAGGTCAACCCGATGATCACCGTGGCCACCGTGCCGCAACTCCAGCAGATGACTGTCGGCGGCATGGTTGCGACGATCAAGGTGATTTCCTACGCCGTTCCGGGGGGGGACGTTCTTGAAGTGTCACGATTGGCAAAGGGGGCGATCCGCCTTGCCACGCCCGTCTACCGAAACGCCGGGCTGGTTGTGACCGACATTCCCGGCGGGCCGCCGAACGAGAAAGGCATCGCGGCGATTCAGGGGCGGGTGGAGGCCCTCGGATTGGAACTGGCCGATGTGCGGGTTGTACCGCACCAGACCGAAGCGCTTGCGTCGGCAATCAGGGAAACGCGGGGGGATGTGTTGATGATCCTGACCGGCTCGGCCACCTCGGATGTGTCGGATGTGGCCCCTGAGGCGGTGCGCGCTGCAGGCGGGCAGGTGGACCGTTTCGGAATGCCGGTCGATCCGGGGAACCTGCTGTTTCTGGGGTCTCTGGACGAACGCCCGGTGATCGGACTGCCGGGTTGCGCGCGGTCTCCTGCGTTGAACGGGGCGGATTGGGTCCTGTCCCGCGTGGCCTGCGGTATCGAAACGACCGGCGCGGACATTGCGGCGATGGGGGTCGGCGGGCTGCTGAAGGAAATCCCGACGCGCCCGCAGCCAAGGGCCGGGCGCAAGGTGTAGCACAGCGGTTATTTGCCTTTCCGGTTCAACGATATAGGTGTTAGCGTTTGGCCGAGTGACCGACCAAAACAATCGCTAAATATTTTTGTTCTCAAACAAAAACTCCCGTGTTTAACTCGGCCTAGGGAGAGTTTCATTTTGGGAGGAACATATGACACAGGTCTCAATGACCGTGAACGGGAAATCCGTGAGCGGTGATGTCGAGGGCCGGACATTGCTGTCCAGCTTTCTGCGTGATCACCTGTCGCTGACCGGAACACATGTGGGCTGCGACACCGCACAATGTGGCGCGTGTGTGGTGCACGTGAACGGTGAGGCGGTGAAGTCCTGCAATATGCTGGCGCTTGAGGCGGACGGGGCCGAGGTCGGCACGATCGAGGGGCAGGCGAACGCCGATGGCTCGTTGAACGTCATCCAACAGGCGTTTCAGGATCACCACGGTCTGCAATGCGGTTTCTGCACGCCGGGCATGGTGATGAGTGCTGCGGCCCTGCTGAAAGACAACCCACGTCCGACCGAGGCCGAGATCCGCAAATATCTGGAAGGCAACCTGTGTCGCTGCACCGGTTACCACAACATCGTCAAGGCGATCATGGCTGCATCCGGCCAGGACGTCAGCAGCATCGCTGCCGAATAACATGAAGCGATTAAAGATCATCTTTCCTTTCTTCGCTCTGGTAGTTGCTTGTGTTCTGCTGCTGCGAGGGTGGACCTTGGTTGTGGAGTGGAACGATCCAGTTCCACATCACGTGCAACCATGGATGCTCTTAGGAAAGCTGATTGTTTTGGCCTTTGCTCTCTTTATCGGGTGGTCGGTACGGAAAAGCACGGTCAGAATTGGTGGAAAGTGACAAACGCTTCCGCCATTCGAGTATTAGGGAGGAGAACAAGCAATGCCCAAAGACAGTGGCATCGGAGCCAGTTCCAAGCGGCGCGAGGACGTACGCTTTCTGACCGGAGCGGGCAATTACACCGACGACATCAACGTACATGGCCAGGCCTATGTGCATTTCCTGCGGTCCGACATCGCGCATGGCCGGATCAAATCCGTGGACACTTCGGCAGCCGAGGGTATGCCCGGTGTGGTCAAGGTCTTCACCGGCAAGGATTTCGAAGGCGTGGGTGGGATGCCCTGCGGCTGGGAAGTGACCGACAAGCACGGCGCGCCGATGCAAGAGCCGCCGCACCCCATTCTGGCGCAGGGTAAAGTGCGCCATGTGGGCGATCCCATCGCCGCAGTTGTGGCCGACAGTCTGGAACAGGCCCGCGACGCGGCCGAAGCGATCGATGTTGATATCGAGGAACTGCCCGCAGTGATCGACATGAAGGCCGCCGCGCAGGATGGCGCAACGCTGGTCCATGACGATCTGAAGAACAACATCTGTTATGACTGGCAATTGGGTGAGACCGACGACGCCAAGGTGAATGAGGTCTTTGCCAATGCAGCCCATGTCACCACTCTGGATTTGGTGAACAACCGCCTGGTCGCAAACCCGATGGAACCGCGCGTGGCGGTTGGCGAATACAAGCGCGGCACAGATGAATACACGCTGTTTACAACATCGCAGAACCCGCATGTGATCCGGCTGTTGATGTGTGCCTTTGTTCTGGGCCTTCCCGAACACAAGGTGCGCGTGGTGGCCCCGGATGTGGGCGGCGGCTTTGGCACCAAGATTTTCCATTATGCGGAAGAGGCGTTCTGCACCTTCGCCGCCAAGGCATGCAACCGTCCGGTTAAGTGGACCTCCAGCCGGTCCGAGGCGTTCATGTCGGACGCCCATGGCCGTGACCATGTCAGCAAGATCGAACTTGCGCTGGATGCGGACAATAACTTTATCGGTTTGCGGACGAACACCTTTGCCAATCTGGGTGCTTATCTGTCGACTTTTTCCAGTTCGGTTCCGACCTGGCTGCACGGCACGCTGATGGCAGGCAACTACAAGACGCCGGTCATTCAGGTGAACGTGAAGGCGATGTTCACCAACACAGTACCGGTGGACGCCTATCGCGGCGCGGGCAGGCCCGAGGCGACCTTCCAGTTGGAGCGCGTCGTGGACAAGGCCGCGCGCGAACTGGGCGTCGACCCGATTGCCTTGCGCCGTCAGAACTTTGTCACCCAATTCCCCTATGACACGCCGGTGGCGCTGACCTATGACACTGGGGACTACAATGGGACGATGGACAAGCTTGAGGCCGCCGCCGATCTGGCAGGCTTTGCCGCGCGTCGGGCGAAAAGCGAGGCCAATGGCAAGCTGCGTGGTCTGGGCGTCAACTGCTACATCGAGGCTTGCGGTATCGCGCCTTCGAACATCGTTGGCATGTTGGGGGCTCGGGCGGGTCTCTATGATGCAGCGACTGTGCGTGTAAACGCCACCGGTTCGATCAGCGTCATGGTTGGTGCGCACAGCCACGGGCAGGGGCATGAGACCGCCTTCCCGCAGGTTGTGGCCGACATGATCGGCATCGACGAGTCGATGGTCGAAATCGTGCATGGCGACACTTCGAAGATCCCATTTGGTATGGGCACCTATGGTTCGCGTTCGCTGGCGGTATGCGGCTCGGCGATGGTCAAGGCGACCGAGAAGGTGATCGAGAAAGCCAAACGGATTGCGGCCCACTTGTTGGAGGCGTCTGAGGCCGATATCGAGCTGAAGGACGGTCAGTTCAGCGTCGCGGGCACCGACAAGTCGGTGGCCTGGGGCGATGTGACCCTGACGGCTTATGTGCCGCACAACTATCCGCTGGAGGTCGAGCCCGGACTGGAGGAGACCGCGTTTTACGACCCGGCCAACTTCACCTTCCCGGCCGGAGCCTATGCCTGTGAGGTCGAGGTTGACCCCGAGACCGGTCAGGTCACCATCGAGGCCTTCACCGCCGCGGATGACTTCGGAAACATCGTGAACCCGATGATCGTGGATGGTCAGGTGCATGGCGGCATCGGTCAGGGCATCGGGCAGGCGCTGCTTGAAAACTGTGCCTATGACGAGAATGGCCAGCTGCTGAGTGCATCCTACATGGATTACGCCATGCCGCGTGCGGATGACGTGCCGTTCTATGGTGTGGATCACTCCAGCCAAACGCCTTGTACCCATAACCCGTTGGGCGTGAAGGGTTGTGGCGAGGCCGGTGCGATTGGTTCGCCGCCAGCGGTGGTCAATGCGGTGCTGGATGCGCTGAACTCGGGTGGCAAGGCCGTCGATCACATCGACATGCCGGTAAGCCCGTCGCGCGTCTGGGCGGCGATGAACAGCTGACTGGTTGGGGTGCGAGGGGCCGGCCCCTCGCGCTACCCGGAGTATTTCCAAAAAGATGAAGGGCAGCAGAGTGCCTTTCGGAAAGGAAGACGAAATGTACAATTTCGAGTTTGAGAAACCCTCGACCATTGCGGACGCGGTTGCCGCTTTGGGGTCCGAGGATGCGCAAGCGCTAGGGGGCGGACAAACCCTGATCCCGACGCTGAAGCAGCGGCTGGCGTCCCCGTCGTCGTTGGTATCGCTGAGTGGGATTGCCGAGATGAAAGGGGTTTGTGTCGAGGATGACGGATCGGTGGCCGTTGGCGGGGCGACGACCCATGCAACCGTCGCCGCCGATGCGGCCAGCAGCTATCCGGCTCTTGCGGCGCTGGCAGGTCAGATCGGTGATCCCGCGGTGCGTAACCGGGGCACCATTGGCGGGTCGATTGCCAATAACGATCCGGCGGCCTGTTATCCGGCTGCTGTGTTGGGTTCAGGCGCGACCGTCGTCACCAATGCACGGCAGATCGAGGCGGACGACTTCTTTGAGGGTATGTTCTCCACCGCGCTGGACGAGGGGGAGATCGTCACTTCGATCCGATTCCCGGTGCCGGGCGCGGCGAGTTATCAGAAGTTCCTGCAGCCGGCCTCACGGTTTGCCCTTGTGGGCGCCTACGTGGCGAGGTTTGCCGATGGCGTGCGTGTTGCCGTCACCGGTGCAGGCGAAGATGGCGTGTTCCGCTGGTCCGAGGCGGAAGAAGCGCTGAACAAAGAATTCCGTTCGGATGCGCTGATGGATTTGCGCATCAACCCGGCCAACATGATCGCGGATCTGCATGGCAGCAAGGAATACCGTGCGCATCTTGTCGGAGTCATGACCAAACGGGCCGTCGAAGCCTGTTTATGAGACTCGGTAACTGAGAATTGCCCCGGTTAAAGGCCGGGGCTTTTTACGTGCGGCGCAGTCTTGGTGGTTTGGCGGGTTGCCAATAGGCTCCGGTGTCCTCACGCGCCTTTTGATAGGCTTCGATCCGCTGTCGGGCCGCGTCGCCTCCGGCATCGAAGAGGTGGCCCAGCAGGCACTCCAGAACGGCCATCGCTCCGGTGAAACAGGAAAACGGGTACAGGGCGCGGGTGCTGACGGTAAAGGCGACGTCGGGCTCGACCCCGGGCGCAATCACGTCGCTGTCCGAGATCAGGATCAGGCGCAACCCTCTGTGTTTCGCGAACCGCATCGATTGAATGGTGTCCGCGGAATAGGGGTGGACGGTGATGGCGACCAGGCAGTCCTTTTGATCGGCATCCAGTAGATCATCGGCGGCAGACCCGATATGGCGCGGCACCAGTTGGATGCCCGGGTGCGCCATGCGGCCGGTATAAGAGAAGTAGTACGCCAGCGCGTAGCTTGCGCGTGTCGCGGTGACGAAACACCTGCGGGATGTCGTAATGTGCCGGATGGCCTTGCGTGTCATGTCGGGCTTCATCAGACGCAAGGACCGGGTGACCACGTTTTGCTCATTCTGGGCCAGTTTGGACTGGATGTTACTGAAGGCGTCCTCGGATTGTAGTGTGTTCAGCCAATCCTGACCCAGTTCGCCTTCCCGGTCCGTGACCAAGGCGTTGCGGAACGGGGTGCGGAAGGCTTCGAAACCGTCAAATCCCATGCGCTGCGCAAGCCGGACCAGAACATTCGAACTGACGCCGATCCGGGTGGCCGTTGTACGGATCGGGTCCAGACCGAAATCTCCGGGGTGATCGATGATGTACTTGGCGGCGGCTTGTAGGGCCGAAGGCATCCGTTCGATATCCTGACGCAGGCGGTCAGTGATCTGGTTGGGTGTGTTTTCCATCGGAAAAGAAAAAACATATGTTTTGTGTTTAGCAAGTAAAAAACGACCAAGGTTAGATTACATGGCAGGTGTCATCCAAGGTATGAGCATGTCAGACACGCGAATAGATAACGAATCCTCCCGACGCCCTTATGTGCTGGTCGCTCCAAATGGTGCACGGCGGGGGGCTTCAGATCACTTGGAATTGCCGGTCTCAATTGATCAGATCGCGGACACGGCGCGTGCCTGTTTCAAGGTCGGGGCGCATGGGCTGCATCTGCATGTTCGGGACAAGCTGGGGCGGCACTCGCTGGACGCGGGTCAATACCTTGAAACGATGGCCGAACTGCGTCGGGGCGTTCCGAAGATGGATATTCAGATCACGACCGAGGCTGCCGGCGTGTTCGACGTTTCCGCCCAGTTCGCCTGTCTTGAAAAGGTGCGGCCGGATTGGGCTTCGGTGTCTGTCCGGGAAATCTCGCGGGCGCCCGAATTGGCACCACAAGTGTATGGGCTGTGCGCCGAACAGGGAACGCGGGTGCAGCATATCCTGTACGACGCGGATGACGCGGCCTTGTTGACACAGTGGCAAAAGGCCGGGATCGTGCGGGATAGTCAGGTGGATCGTATTTTGGTTCTGGGCCGATACACTTCAGGTCAACAATCCTCACCTCAGGATTTGGATCAGTTTCCCCAAGCCCCATCGCCTTGGATGGTTTGCGCCTTTGGTGCGCAGGAACATGCTTGTCTGGCGTATGCTGCCCGGCGGGGCGGAGACGTTCGGGTTGGCTTTGAAAACAGCCTGACCGATCAAAACGGAAAATTCTGGAAAGACAATGCCGCGTCGGTGACGGCGCTTGTTGCCATGTTGGAAGGGACAGTCGAATGAGCCACGTATTCCCGCGTCACACGAAATCAGACCTGCCTGTCGCCGCAGGGGGGGACGGATGCTATCTGATCGATGCGCAAGGCCGTCGTTACCTGGATTGTGGTGACGCCGCCGTGTCCTGCCTTGGCCATTCCAATCCGGCGGTAATCCGGGCGGTACAGGAGCAGGTAGAGAAAATCGCTTTTGCACATACGGGGTTCATGACGTCGGAACCGGCTGAAGCGCTGGCGGATTTGCTGGTCGAGCAGGCTCCGGGCGATCTGGATCGTGTGTACTTCGTCTCGGGCGGGTCCGAGGCGACAGAGGCGGCAATCAAACTTGCGCGGCAGTATTACCTGGAGATTGGTCAGCCCGAGCGGCGGCACGTGATTGCCCGGAGGCAGAGTTACCACGGCAATACTCTGGGCGCCCTGTCGGCTGGAGGGAACGAATGGCGGCGGGCGCAGTTTGCGCCGATGTTGATCGACATGACCCATATCGCGCCTTGCTATGAATATGCCGAGAAGCCAGAAGGCGAGAGTAGCCATGACTACGGTCAGCGTGTCGCCAACGAGCTGGAGGCTGAAATCCTGCGGCTGGGTTCCGAGACCGTGATGGCCTTCATGGCTGAACCGGTTGTCGGGGCCACCTTGGGCGCAGTGCCTGCGGTTGAAGGGTATTTTAAGCGCATCCGCGAGATCTGCGACCAGTACGGCGTGCTGCTGATTCTGGATGAGGTGATGTGTGGCATGGGTCGTACAGGGCATCTGTTTGCCTGCGATCATGACCGAGTCGCTCCGGATATCCTGTGCATCGCCAAAGGGTTGGGGGCTGGGTATCAGCCGATCGGGGCGATGATGTGCACCGGCAGGATTTACGATGCGATCCGCGACGGGTCCGGGTTCTTTCAGCACGGCCACACTTACATTGGCCACCCGGTCGCTACTGCGGCGGCATTGGCCGTTATCAGCGAACTGACCGGGCGTGATTTGCCCGCGAGGGCAGGTGTCATGGGGGAGAAACTGCAATTGGCGCTTGAGGCCGCGTTAGGACAACATTCCAACGTCGGAGATATTCGGGGCCGTGGCTTGTTCCGAGGCATTGAGCTGGTTGCGGATCGCGACAGTAAAACACCGTTCGACCCAGCGCTCGGCGTGGCAGGAAAGATCAAGAAGGCTGCGCTGGCCGAAGGTCTGATCTGCTACCCGATGTCCGGCACACGGGATGGGCGGTTGGGCGATCACATCCTGCTGGCACCGCCGTTCATCATTGAAGAGGCACAGATCGACGAGTTGGTCGGAAAGCTGAGCAAGGCAATATCAGCGGTGATCTGACGGACGAAAAAGAAAAGCCCCCTCGGATGATGATGCATTCCATAGGATGGAACACAAAATCGCAAGCTTTACAGTAAGCGAAGATGCTTAAGATATGGCCGCCTCGACACCGGACGCGGCCATATTTGGTTCAGTACATCGAACACCTTCGCGCATTAAGTGTTTCGAGGCTCCTCCCTTGGGATTTTTGCTATCCGATCGGACCTTCTCAAAATGGTGGTAAGTCTGCCTAAGGATCCGTTTTAAGGAGTTCCAGGCGACTTGCGATTAAATGACTCCAAGAGACATCGTAAGATGCGGTTTTAACGTCTAAAAATCGGTATTTCGGACTTATACACCAGCCAGAAGAAGCCTGTGAACGAACCCATCCTCTTTGGTTTGATCGTAGATTTCCATGTCGGGGTGGGCTTTAGGTTGCCAGGTGCGGCCGAATTCAACCGCGCAGGAAACAGGGATTGCTGGAAACACCATCACCTGACATCCATGCCATGCTCATTCTTGATTTCGTCAAGGGTTGAGAGGACTATCGTTCCAAAACGGCCCAAGTCGCCTTTTTGCCGGATAACTCCGTGTCGTTGCATATTGCTGCATATCTCCCAGATGGAAACGTCGCTACCAACTGCAGCGGCGATCCGATCGTCAGAAACGTGCGAGGTGATCGAGAGTTGCAGGGCAAGACATTTGGCCGCCTGAGTTCCCTTCGAACAAGAGAATTCGACTTTCGGGCCATCCTCAGGCTATGCCCATTGCGCAGGTTCACGGTGGCGCTCGTTAACATCGGCTTCCGAAACCTCAGAGGTGAGGCGCCCCGAGTCCATCAGGTGGGGGACCGGAGCCGGGCCAAACACCGACAGACGGCGAACCTCACCACTTTCGAAGCGGCCTTGGATCAACTTTGAAAATCCCTCTCGCAGAACTTCAGGATGAATGGACCAGTATGTCGGGTCACTGTCATTGAAGTGCATACCTCGGACCTCGATCTCGGCCAGCCGCCTTTCAGCCGGTTCCCGGTTCGGAATGATTGCATCCAAGCAATCTTCGAAAGGCACAGCTGTTTCGTTTGGACCAATCGGCGCCGAGAACTGTAAAATGTGGGACCTGCTGTCAAGTCCGGCCGAAAGCACTGTATCAACCCATTCTTCATGCTCTCGCTTCATTTTTAGAAGCAGTTTTCAGGGTAATCGCGCCATGTCATTTTGTCGTCGATGATGCGGCGGTGTATACCGCACATCAACATGAGGTTTTCGACACGGGCAGTGAGATGGTGCGATCGTTTTTCGTCGCCTTTGGGTCCGTTTGGATCAGGTGAAACGATGTGCGCGAGAAAATACTTGGTTCGAACAAATTTTTTCGCGTAGATTAACAGCTTTCGGTGCCCGAGAAAGTTCTCTCAGGAATTTCGCGTTGTGGTCCTGTCAGCGGTACATCAATTTCCTCTTCAAAATTAAAACCCTGCCGCGACTTGCGCGACAGGGTTTGTTGTAGGCGTGTCCCACCCCACGGAATCCGTCACTCGGATGAGGGGGTTTTGAATTTTCGGTCGATCAAGACCTTATTTCTGCGGCAGAGGCCCGATCATCATGATCATCTGACGGCCTTCCATCTTGGGCATGTTCTCGACTTTGCCCAGATCCTTTATGTCTTCGGCCACACGTTCCAGCAGCTCACGGCCCAGATTCTGGTGCGCCATCTCGCGACCGCGAAAGCGCAGAGTCACTTTGACCTTGTCGCCCTTTTCCAGGAACTTGAAGACATTCTTCATCTTGACGTCATAGTCATGGGTGTCGGTGTTGGGCCGGAACTTGACCTCTTTCACCTCGATGACTTTTTGCTTTTTGCGGGCTTCACTTTCGCGTTTCTGCTGTTCGTACTTGAACTTGCCGAAGTCCATGATCTTGCAGACCGGCGGGTTCGCGTTGGGCGAAATCTCGACAAGGTCAAGGCCGGCATCGGCCGCAAGTTGCATGGCTTTGGCGGGATGAACCACCCCGACGTTTTCACCTTCGGCGCCGATCAGGCGAATTTCGGGGGCACGGATCTTTTCATTGACGCGCGGGCCGGTGTCTCTCTGCGGCGGCGCGTTGTGAGGTCTGCGGGCTATGGGTTCATTCCTTTGATAATTGCAGAAATTCGAGCCCGGAATTTAGACTGCTGCGCGTCTTGATTCAAGCTCCAACCTTGCCGAAAGGGCTCAATTAATCAGGTTTAACAGCAGGTTTATGCGCGGGCCGCGGCCATTCCAGGGGCCCGCGCGAATGTATCAGCCGACAAAGGCCTTTTCGATCACGAATTCCTTGGGCTCGGAATTGGCGCCTTCGCGCAGACCGAACTCTTCCAGAATGGCTTTGATGTCCAGGTTGAAGGCCAGCGAACCGCAAACCATGGCGCGGTCGGTTTCCGGCTTGATGCCGCCCTCTATACCCAGATCGGCAAATACGGTGCCGTCTTTCAGCAGGTTTGTGATGCGGCCCATCTTGGGGCTGTCTTCCCGTGTGGTGGTCGGGTAATAGCGGATCTTGTCCGCAAAGCCTTCGCCCATCAGTTCAGCCAACATTTCATCCTGGCGGATGCTATCTATCAACTGGCGGCCATATTCCAGTTCCGCCACCTCGCGGCAGGTGTGAGTGATGATGACCTCGTCATAGTCTTCATAGGTCTGCGGCTCGCGCAGCAGTGAGGCGAAGGGCGCAAAGCCGGTGCCGGTGGCGAAGAACCACAGACGCTTGCCGGGCAGCAAGGCGTCATGGACCAGCGTGCCAACGGGCTTGGGGCGCAGGATGATCTGATCGCCCGGCTTGATGTGCTGCAGTTTCGAGGTCAAAGGGCCGTCCTGCACCTTGATCGAGTAGAACTCCAGCTCTTCGTCCCAGGACGGCGAGGCAATCGAATAGGCGCGCAGTAAGGGTTTGCCGTTGTCGCCAAGCAGGCCGATCATTACGAACTCGCCCGAGCGGAACCGCAGCGAGGCTGGGCGCGAAACCTTGAAGGAAAACAGGCTGTCGGTCCAGTGTTTGACGTCCGTTACGGTCTGGGCGTCCGGCAGAACGGGGGCCTTTACGGCGGTTGCTTCGGTCACGGGCTTCATCTCTGTCATCGTTTCACTGCCGGTCTGCTAAACCGACATCTCCGTTTAAGCTTTGATCCACATCAGGAAAAGGGGCAGATTGCCCCTTTCCTTAATTTAAGCTGGCTGTTGGCGGTCTTAGCCGCGCAGGCGAGCCTGATAGCTGTGGTCTTTCCAGTTTGCGCGGGCCAGCCACTGATCTTCGGGTTGACGGGCGGCCAGAGCATCGTCGATCTCGACTTCGTCAAATCCGCTGCGGCGCGCCATGGCGTATTGATCAGCCAGGACGTGTCCTTTGGCGCGCAAGCGGCCGGTATAACCTTTCAGGCGCAGTACACGTGCGATTGTAAAGCCACGACCATCGGCTGAGGACGGAAAGTCAACGCGCACCATCTGGGCATTGCCCAGACGGTCAATCAGCTCATCCGGGTCAATGTCCGAGGCCACATCCAGCGCGACCACATCATTGGCCGCGTCTTCCAGCGTGACAAAGCCGTCGGTCCAGTCATCGGGGGCAAACCCCGTATCCGATACGATTACGTTCATGTTTTCTCTCCGGCGCGCACCATCTTGCCATCGACAAAATGGATACCGCATTCTTCTTTGTTCTGATCGCGCCAGCGTCCGGCGCGGGGGTCTTCGCCCTCTTTGACCGGCGAGGTGCAGGGCGCACAACCGATCGAAGGGTATCCTTTGGCCACCAGCGGGTGCCGGGGCAAGTTGTTTTCGTCCATATAGGCGCGCACGTCCTCGGGCGCCCAATGGGCCAGCGGGTTGACCTTGATCCGGCCTGTGCCGTCCTCAACTTCAAAGAAGTCGAGCGTGGCGCGGGTGCCGGACTGGAACCGTTTACGCCCTGTGATCCAGCCGTCATACCCTGCCAGTGCCCGCTGTAGCGGGAAGGTCTTACGCAGGTTGCAGCACGCATCCATGTCCCGCAGACGCAGCGCGCCATAGGGGTCGTCGCGCTGCAAGTCTTCATCATCGGCGCGGATGATGTGAACATTTTTAAGGCCCAGACGTTCGCTCACCTCCTGCTGGTATTCCAGCGTTTCGGTAAACAGCATCTGAGTGTCCACGAACAGCACCGGGGTCATCTTGTTGACCACCGCCGCCATGTGCAGCAACACCACCGATTCCGCACCAAAGCTCGAAACCAGCGCAAGCTCGTCAATCTCCTCCAAAGCGCCATGCATAACGTCATGGGCGCTGTGGTGGCGGAACTGGGCGTTCAGCGCCTCGACCCTTTCGGTCAGTTCGCTTCGGTCTTTACCCAGTTCCGTCTGGATCAGGTCAAGCGGCATTAGCCTGCGCCTCGGGGTAGAGGGCCGCCTTGAACGGCGCCATGCCTACCCGACGATAGGTCTGCAGGAATGTTTCCTCGTTGCTTTCGCGTTGCTCCAGATACGTGTCGACGATGCGCTCAACGGCGGGCACGATCTCGTCATAGGCAAAGCCAGGACCGGTGCGGTCGCCAATGGCTGCATTCTCGGTGCCGTCGCCACCCAGAGTGATCTGGTAGTTTTCGACGCCTGCACGATCCAGACCCAGGATGCCGATATGACCCACGTGGTGGTGACCACATGCGTTGATGCAGCCCGATATCTTGATCTTCAGGTGACCGATATCATGCTCCAGCTTCAGGTCTTCGAAGCGGGTCGCAATTTCCTGCGCGACCGGGATCGAGCGTGCGGTGGCCAGCGCGCAGTAGTCCATGCCGGGGCAGGCGATGATGTCGCTGATCAGGCCGATATTGGCGGTCGCCAGTTCGTACTCCTTCAGCTTCGCGTGGATCGCGGGCAGGTCCGACTTGTGGACATGCGGCAGGATCACGTTCTGCTCATGGCTGATACGCAGCTCGTCATAGGCGAACTCTTCGGCCAGATCGGCCATTACGCGCATCTGCTCGGCAGTTGCATCACCCGGCGTTGCACCGTGCTTCTTGATCGAGATCGTGACAATCGCGTGGTCCGCATTTTTGTGCGGCGCGATGTTGGTGTCGACCCACGACCGGAAGACCGGGTCATTGGTGTAGGCGCTCTCGAACGACGCAACCGAGCCTTCGCGGAAGGCAGGTGCCGCGAAGTGGCTCTTGATCTCTTCCAGCAGGTTCATGTCGGCGCCTTTGAACTGCGGGCGAACCTGCAGGAAGCGCTCGTTAACCTTGGCGCGGATGGTGTCGATACCGTTTTCGTGCACGGTGATCTTGATACGCGCTTTGTATTTGTTGTCGCGGCGACCGATCTGGTTCCACACGGAAACGGTGGCTTCCAGGTAGGCCAGCAGGTCGTCAAAGGCGACGAATTCGGACAGCTCTTTACCGATCATCGGGGTACGGCCCAGACCGCCACCCACGATAACGCGGGCACCCAGAATGCCGTCACGCTCGACCAGTTGCAGGCCGATGTCATGCGCCTTGATCACGGCGCGGTCGTTTTCCGAGCCGGTGATGGCGATCTTGAACTTACGCGGCATGAACTGGAATTCCGGGTGGTCGGTCGACCACTGGCGCAGCAGTTCGGCATAGGGGCGCGGATCGGCGACCTCATCCGCGGCGGCACCGGCGAAATGGTCGGCGGTCACGTTGCGGATGGTGTTGCCCGAGGTCTGGATGGCGTGCATGCCAACCTCGGCCAGCGCGTCCAGCATATCAGGCACGTCATTCAGTTTCGGCCAGTTGTACTGGATGTTCTGGCGGGTGGTGAAGTGGCCATAGCCCTTGTCCCACTTTTCAGCCAGCAGGGCCAGTTGGCGCATCTGCGCGCTGTTCAGGGTGCCATAGGGGATGGCGACCCGCAGCATATAGGCGTGCAGCTGCAGATACAGGCCGTTCATCAGGCGCAGGGGCTTGAATTCGTCTTCGGTCAGCGAGCCGTCAATGCGGCGCTCGACCTGCGCGCGGAACTGCGCGTTACGTTCTGCCAAAAATGCTGTGTCGAACTCGGAGTAGCGATACATGATTAGCTGTCCTTGATTGCAGCCCCGAACCTTGGGGCCTTGAAGGGGAGAGAGAGGGCCGAGGGTCAGGCCCGGGGCTGCGTTGCTGTTTCCTGCTTGCCATGGGCATAGTTCGAGGGTCCGGTGCGGCGGAACTCCTCACGGAAATGGGTGGGTTCGGGGCCGTTTTCGCCTGCGGTGGCATCGGCCAGATAGGCACCGACGATCTTGCTTGCCTGACGGGTGGCATCCAGCAGACGGACCTGTGCGTGGGCCTCATCCGTGATCAGCTCAGCCTCGGAGAGTTCACGCGACCAGCGATCATCTTCAGTCAGGTAGATAACGTCGCCTTCCAACAGATCGTTGGCGGTGACCACTTTGGGGGTAAAAGCGCGGGCCATCAGGCGTGCTCCTTCTTGAATTCGGTCAGGGCCTTGGCCGCTTGGCGTGGGGCGAGGCCGTAAAAGGTCAGGGTGGGGCCGTCCATTTCGGCGGCGTTCAGATCGGTGGGCAACTGGTCCAGCGTCGTGGCCAGAATGCGTTGATCGGGGCGTGAGGCGTTTTCCACCAGTGTCACCGGCGTATCGCGGTCGGCGCCATGCATGATCAGGCGACCCTGAATGAAACGGGCGGATTTCTTGCCCATATAGATCGCCGCGACAGAACCAGCGCGCGCTAGCGCGGTCCAATCGTGATCAGCAAAGCCTTTCATGTCGTGGCCGGTCAGAAACCGCACCGAGGAATTGCGTCCACGGCGGGTCAGGCTTTGACCGATCCCAGCAACCGCAGCCGATGCCGCGGTGATGCCGGGTACGATCTGCCAAGAGATGCCAGCAGCCTCGACCGCTTCGATCTCTTCATCCAGACGGCCAAACACAGTGGGGTCACCGGATTTCAGGCGCACGACGTGGTGGCCCTTCACGGCGTAGTCGACCAGCAGTGCGTCAATGTCTTCCTGTTTCCACGAGGGGCCGAACCCAGCTTTTCCCACGTCAACCAATTCAGCTGTTCTGCCGGCTAGTTCCAGAACCTCGGCGCTGATCAGACGGTCATGCAGAACAACATCAGCACGCTCTAAGGCATTCAGCGCCTTGAGCGTCAGCAATTCCGGATCGCCCGGACCCGCGCCGACGAAGTCGACGTGACCTGTGCCATCATATGAATGCGTAGCTTGCATGTTACGTTCCGCTTGGTTTGACTTGACCTGCAATATAGGAAATATTCCCGGTATTACGCCATATGGGCGCTCAAATAAGAACAAACGTTCCGTCATTGCTTTGATCTGGGACGCGAGTTTCGAAACGAAGGAAAAATTGGAATGTCGGTGCGGATTGATGACACGGATCGGAAAATTCTGGTCGAGCTACAGCGCGATGCCAGCCAGTCGCTGGACGAAATAGCCGCCCGCGTCGGCAGTTCCAAGACGCCGGTCTGGAATCGAATCCGCAAGCTGAAAGGAGCCGGAGTCATCGGTCAGCAGACCGTTTTGCTGGACGCCGAGGCGCTGGGTTTCGAGGCGACATTCTTCGTTCTGATCCGCACCTCGGAACATGAGGCAGAGTGGCAACGCAAGTTCCTCAAAGCCCTGCGGGATCGACCGGAAGTGCAGGAGGCGCACCGGCTGGCCGGGGACATTGATTATATCCTCAAGGTCCGGGTCAAGAATGCGCGGGCCTATGACGAATTCTACCAGACCCTGATTTCCGAAGTGCGTGTGCACAACGTGACCGCACTGCTATCGATGGAAGAGATAAAGTCCACCACCATGCTGCCGCTGAACGCGCTGATCGAAAGCTGAAACAAGTCAGACCTGTACCATCAACCGGGTCAGGCCGTGGAAGTGGTAGGTGTTCGAGTATTCCGGTTCCGCTACAAGGCGCAGGTTCGGGTGGCGTTCGAACAGCGCCCTCAGGGCAATCCGCATTTCCAGCCGTGCCAGCGGGGCACCGACACAGAAATGCAGCCCGCCGCCGAAACTGGTATTGGTCACGATCGGCCGAGCGGGATCAAAGCGGTCTGGATCGTTCCAGACCGAAGGGTCTCGGTTGGCCGCCCCTAGCAACAGCGCAACCTCATCGCCGCGTTTGATTCTGTGGCCGAATAACTCGACCTCCTTATAGGCATAGCGGGTAAACATATGCAGCGGAGGGTCGAAGCGCAGGATTTCCTCGACCAGACCGTGCAGTTCCCAGGACCGAGGGTCGAGGCCCAATTGCAGAACCGTCTTCACGCCGTTGCCCAGCGAATGAACAGTGGCTTCATGCCCAGCGTTCAGCAGCAGAATGCAGGTGGCGACGAGCTCGTCGCGTGAGAGTTTCTCGCCATCCTCTTCAGCGGAAGTCAGGCGGGTGATCAGGTCGTCCTGAGGGTCAGCGCGACGTTTTTCGACGTAGTCGCATAGGAAAGCGGTGAAATCCTGTGCGGCGGTTGCGGCGGTGTCCTCGGTTTCTCGCGTGCGGCTGGCCTGATACATCGCCACCATGGCATGAGACCAACGTAACAGATCGGGGGACATCTCCTCGGGCACGCCCAACAGGCGGCAGATTGTGATCACGGGAACCTGCGTACAGAATGCACTCAGCAGGTCAAAGCGGGTATCCGGAAAGTGGTCGATCAGGTCGTGACTGAGATCGCGAATGGACGGCTCAAGCGCAGAGATAGCGCGTGATGTAAAGGCCCGCATGACCAGCGCCCGCAGGCGTGTGTGGCGGGGCGGTTCAGCTTCCAGTAACGAATGCGCCTCGACATTCAGCCACGGCGCCAGATGGGCGGGGCCGGGGCGCTGCAACTCGGCAGGGGCCTCGCGGCCGAAACGGCGATCCTTCAGCAGAGCCTGCACAGCCCGGTGTGAGACAGCCGCGACTTTTTGGTAATCTTCCCAATAAACAAGGTCCCCATACGCGCGAGCCTTGTTATAAAAGGGGTAGGGGTTTTGCACGAAACCCGGATCTACCGGGGATTGGAGTACCGTCTTCATGCGGTGCAGACTTGCCATGCGGCGCGCTGAATGCAAGACCCTATACTATGCAACGGGTTTGGGTGATCCTGGGATTTCTGTGTGCTGTCGGGCTGTTGTCCGCCGGGGTCTGGTCCTATGGCTATAGGCAGGCGCTGTCTCAGCTGAGCGAAAAGGCCGAGGCCGATCTTGAACTGGCCGCTGACCGGCTGAGCACGCAGATGCAGGTTTATCAGGAACTGGCTGTGCTGATGGCAAAGCACCCAGCCCTTCGAAAGCTTGAAACCCTGGAACAGCAAAGCACGGCCCGGGAGATACTGTTGGATGTGGCGGACAAGACTGCGGCTGTGAACATGATGTATCTGGACCGAACCGGAGAGGTTCTGGTTTCGGCGCAGCCCGTCGAACAGGACAACATGACCGGGCACCCCGCTTTTCAGCGTGCATTGCAGGGGGCGTTGGGCAGCGCGCATGGTGTGATGCCAATCAGCGGCGACCGGATCTACTCCTATGCGGCCCCGGCGTTTGATACCTCAGGCCGGGTCGAAGGCGCGCTGATGGTAGTAGCCGATGTACAGGATGTGGAACAGACTTGGCGTGGCAGCACCGAGGCCGTGTTCTTTATTGATGGGAACGGTGTGGTCTTTATCTCGAACAGGTCTGACCTGTTGTTCTGGCACCGTGCCGATGGGCAACAGGGGCTGACACCGCCAGAGGGCGGTAAGGTCGATTTTTCCTCGACCCAGGTCGGGCCACATGAACTGTGGAAGCTCAACTGGGGTCGCTACCTGCCAAGCCGCGCGTTGCACCTGATGCTTGATTTGCCGGTTATCGACATGACGGCTGAGGTGTTGGTGGATGTTGCGCCCGCCCGGCGTCTTGCTGGATTGCAGGCCGCAACCGTCGCTGCGATCTGTCTGGCTTTCGGAGCGTTGCTGTTTCTCGCAACCGAGCGCAGGCGTACATTGACCGAAGCCAACGCGGTTCTGGAAAGTCGAGTCGCGCAGCGTACCCGCGCCCTGACCGCCGCAAACACGGCCCTGCGCCGCGAGGTTCATGAACGGCAGGAAGCGGAAACAGCACTGAAGCATGCGCAGGAGGAGCTTATTCAAGCTGGCAAGCTGAGTGCTTTGGGGCAGATGTCCGCGGGCATCAGTCATGAGTTGAATCAACCCTTGATGGCGATCCGGCAGTTTGCCGACAACGGGGCGGCGTTCCTGTCCCGAGGGCGTGAAGAAAAGGCCGCTGAAAACCTGACTCGCATTTCCGACATGGCCGCTCGGATGGCACGGATCATCAAGAACCTGCGCGCCTTTGCCCGCAACGAAAGTGAGCCGATGGGCAAGGTTGATCTGGTGCAGGTGATCGAAACGGCTGTGGAGTTGACCGAGGCGCGGCTGCGCGCTGAAGGAGTGACCTTGGACTGGCATCCGCCCAAAAAACCGGTCTATGCGTGGGGAGGCGAGGTACGGCTGGTTCAGGTCTTTGTGAACCTGATCAACAACGCTGCAGACGCAATGAGCCAGCAGGATAAGCGCCTAATCCGCATTGCGATCGAGGCTGGTGAAAGGCTGACCGTTACGGTGCGCGATATCGGTCCGGGCATCGAAAACACCGAGAAACTGTTCGAACCCTTCTATTCGACCAAGGCGGTAGGATCGTCCGAGGGGATGGGGCTTGGTCTTTCGATCTCCTACGGTCTGGTCCAGAGTTTCGGGGGGAATATTCGCGGTTCCAACGCGCCGACCGGTGCAATGTTTACCGTTGAACTTGAATACTACCGTGAAGATGAGGTGGCATGACCCGCAAGGTTTTATTGGTTGACGATGACGCCGCTGTGCGTGAGGCACTGGCGCAGACGCTGGAACTGGCCGACTACGCGCCGGTCACAGCGGGATCGTTCGTTGCCGCCAAAGATCAAATCCGTGCCGATTTCCCCGGTGTCATCGTGTCGGACATCCGTATGCCCGGGCGGGATGGCTTTCACCTTTTGACCTACGCCCGCGAAATTGACCCTGAACTGCCCGTCATCCTGTTGACCGGAGAAGGAGATATTCCCATGGCGGTTCGGGCAATGGGACAAGGTGCTTTCGATTTTCTCGAAAAGCCATGTGCCGCAGCCGACCTGTTGGAGGTTTTGAACAGGGCTTTTGATGCGCGTAAGCTGGTACTGGAACAGCGCACGCTGAAACACGAATTGGAACGCGGCGACCCCGCCGCGCGCCTGTTGTTCGGATTGTCCGCTCAGGCCGAAGCATTGAGAGAGCGGGTGCGGGCCGTTGCCCCGACCGGGGCCGAGGTTCTGGTCACCGGCCCTGCAGGCAGCGGGATTTCCAAAGTGGCCGAAGTTATGCATCTGATGTCGCCGCAGGGACAAGGCCCTTTTGTAAAAAGGCCGTCGTCCGGTCTGACCCCCGATGCGTTAGTTCAGGTTTGTGAGGATGCGGCCGGAGGATCGCTGTTTCTGGACGAGATCTCTGCGATGCCCGAAGCCACTCAATACGCCGCGCTGGAGGCGGTCGAGCAAGGTATTGGCGCGCGGATACTGGCCGGCACAACTGCTGATCTGGCCGCCTTGTCGGCAGAGGGGCGGTTTCATGCGGACTTGTTCTATCGGCTGGACGTGATGCGGGTGCGTATCCCGTCTTTGGCTGAGCGACCCGAGGACATTCCGGTGATCTTTCGACACTATGTAGAGCAGGCGGCCGAACAGGCAGGCATCGCGGAACCCGAGATTTCGTCCGAGCATCTGGCGTTGTTGATGACCAGCGATTGGCCCGGGAACGCCCGGTCGCTGATGTCCGCGGCCATGCGGTTTGTACTTGGGATGCCGGAAGAGGTTGCGCAGGCCGCCGATCTTGGGTTGAGCGAGCAGATGGCACGGGTGGAACGGTCTTTGCTGATTGCTGCACTGGGGCGGTTTAACGGTAAGGCCTCGGACGCCGCCAAGGCGCTGAAGCTTCCGCGCAAAACTTTCTATGACAAGCTGGCCCGGTATCAGATTCGTCCTGAAGACTACCGCAGATGATCGAAGGGCTTCAGCCACTTTGATCGCATTTTCATGCGGTTAGTAGTGTCCGAAAAGGAAGGCCACAGGCGTGGGCTGCAGCTGACGCAATGTAGCAGGCGAGTGATTCTGTGACTCGATTCAGAAGGCGTGCGGAAATCCGCACAGCGAGCTTCTTGCATGTGCGAAAATTCGCACATCGAGTCATGGTGCCGAAAACGTGACGATGCGAGACGGCTTTTATGCGATTGTTACAAAAGGAAAAAACAGAACACAGCGAGAGTCGTAATAAATCGTTGAGCCGCATCCACTGATTCGGTTCACTTCCCGGCACGAGGCGCTGTTTCGGCGCCCTTTGGAAAATTGAGGAAGTCTGGGAGGAAAAACAGATGAAATTCCTGACAACGGCTGCAACCGCAGTCGCGCTCACCGTAACTGCGACCGCCGGTATGGCCGCCTGTGATGACGGCGAGATCGTCGCAAAGTTTGCGCACGTAACAAACAGTGACAAGCACCCCAAAGGTATCGCGGCATCGCTGCTGGAAGCGCGTGTCAACGAAGAGATGAACGGTGTCTTATGCGTAGAGGTCTATCCGAACTCGACGCTCTACAACGACGACAAGGTGTTGGAAGCAATGCTGCAGGGCGACGTCCAACTGGCCGCTCCGTCGCTGTCCAAGTTTGAGAAGTTCACGAAACAGTTCCGTCTGTTTGACCTTCCGTTCATGTTCAAGAACATCGATGCCGTGGATGCGTTCCAGGCCTCGGCTGAAGGACAGGCGATGAAAGACAGCATGCAGCGTCGCGGCCTTCAGGGGCTGGCTTTCTGGCACAATGGCATGAAGCAGATGTCGGCCAATAAACCGTTGGTAGATCCTGCCGATGCAGAGGGTTTGAAGTTCCGCGTACAGTCTTCGGATGTTCTGGTGGCGCAAATGGAAGCCATCGGCGGCAGCCCGCAGAAAATGGCATTCTCGGAAGTTTATGGCGCACTACAACAGGGCGTTGTAGACGGGCAGGAAAACACCTGGTCGAACATCTACGGCAAGAAGTTCTTCGAGGTGCAGGACGGCATTACCGAGACCAATCACGGTATCATCGACTATCTGGTCGTGACCTCGGTTGACTGGCTGGACAGCCTTGACCCCGAAGTGCGCGAACAGTTCCTGACAATTCTGGCCGAGGTCACTGAGACCCGGAACAAGGAAGCCTTTTCTGTGAACGAAGCCGCCAAAGCCTCGATCACAGATGCTGGCGGTATCATTCGCGAACTGGATCCTGAACAGCGTCAGGCTTGGGTCGATGCGATGAAACCGGTTTGGGACAAGTTTGCCGACGACGTTGGTCAGGACAAGATCGACGCTGCTCAGGCGATCAACGCCGGGTTCTGATCCTGAAAAAAGCCGCGTGTCCGAAGACCGGATGGTCACCGGAGCGAAGGTGGGGCGGGCCCCCCGAAGGCCCGCCTGAAATCACTCTCATCACATAAATTGCGGGGACAATGAGATGTCTGGTGCGAAACCCGGCCAAGGCGGGCTGACCGACCATATCGAAGAAACCCTGATTGCGTTGCTGCTAGGCCTCATGACGGCCGTGACATTTGCCAACGTAATCGCGCGGTTCGTTTTTAACTCCAACATTCTGTGGGCGCTTGAGCTGACAGTGTTTACCTTTGGCTGGCTGGTTTTGCTGGGCGCGTCTTATGCGGTGAAGAAACACGCGCATCTGGGCGTCGATGCCATACTAAACATGCTGGCCCCGGCACCGCGCCGGATTTTGGCGCTGATAGCTGTTGGCTGCTGTCTGGTGTTTTCGCTGCTGATGCTCAAAGGTGCGTATGACTATTGGGCCGTGTTTGCCGATCTGCCGCCCACTTCGGGCCGCTGGTTCCCGACCGGGTTTAATTTTGATGCACGAAGCCAGAGTTTCTACGAAGTTGACGACATCCCCATGGTCGCCCCGCTGCGGTTTCTGGAAGAAATGATCAACTACGGCGAGTCCTACGAGAAGCTGCCCAAGGTTGTTCCCTATTTCATTCTGCCGCTGTCGATGCTGCTGTTGGTGATCCGTTTCGCGCAGGTCGCTGTACAGATCTGGCGCGGTGAGACCGACCGTATCGTCGCCAGCCACGAAGTCGAGGACGAGGTCGAAGAGGTCCGGGCTCAGCAAGGAGAGCATGACTGATGGACGTAGTACTTCTTTTCTCGATGGTCATTGGCCTGCTGCTGATCGGCGTTCCGATTGCGGTGGCTCTGGGCCTCAGTTCGACGCTGTTCCTGCTGATTTATTCCGATAGTTCGCTGGCATCTGTCGCGGGTACGCTGTTTGAAGCGTTCGAAGGGCACTTTACCTTGTTGGCGATCCCGTTCTTCATTCTGGCCTCGTCCTTCATGACGACGGGCGGTGTGGCGCGGCGGATCATCCGGTTCTCGATTGCCTGTGTTGGGCATCTGCCCGGTGGTCTGGCGATTGCGGGCGTGTTTGCCTGTATGCTGTTCGCGGCACTGTCGGGGTCGTCCCCGGCGACTGTGGTCGCCATCGGTTCAATTGTCATCGCCGGTATGCGGCAGGTTGGCTATTCCAAGGAATTCGCTGCTGGCGTGATCTGTAACGCCGGTACGCTGGGCATTCTGATTCCGCCGTCGATTGTGATGGTTGTCTATGCGGCAGCCGTTGAGGTCTCGGTCGGGCGCATGTTCCTGGCGGGCGTCATTCCGGGCCTGATGGCCGGTCTGATGCTGATGATCACCATCTATGTCATGGCCAAGGTCAAGAACCTGCCAAAAGGCGAATGGAAGGGCTGGGGCGAGGTCATAACCTCGGCACGTGAAGCCGGTTGGGGCCTGTTCCTGATCGTTATCATTCTGGGCGGTATCTACGGTGGTATCTTCACACCGACTGAAGCTGCTGCGGTTGCGGCGGTCTATGCCTTCCTGATTGCAAGCTTTGTCTACAAGGACATGGGACCGCTTAGTACGGAAGAGGGAACGGAAAACGTTCCGCTGCTTAAGAAACCCTATGCGCTGATTACTGCATTCATTCACCCGGACACAAAACACACGCTGTTCGAAGCCGGCAAGCTGACCGTCACGCTGCTGTTCGTGATCGCCAACGCGCTGATCCTCAAGCACGTGCTGACGGACGAGCAGGTACCGCAGCACATCGCCAACGCGATGCTGTCTGCGGGTTTGGGTCCTGTGACTTTCCTGATCGTGGTCAACGTGATCCTGTTGATCGGTGGCCAGTTCATGGAACCGTCAGGCCTGCTGGTGATCGTGGCCCCCCTGGTGTTCCCGATTGCGATCGAGTTGGGTATCGACCCGATCCATCTGGGTATCATCATGGTGGTGAACATGGAGATCGGGATGATCACACCTCCGGTCGGACTGAACCTGTTCGTGACGTCGGGCGTGGCGGGAATGCCGATGATGAAGGTGGTGAAGGCGGCGCTGCCGTTCCTGGCCGTGCTGTTCGTCTTCTTGATCATGGTGACGTATATCCCGTGGATTTCGACCTTCCTGCCCAACACATTCATGGGGCCGGAAATCGTGACCAACTAACGGGTTTCGACAAACCAAGATTGAGCCGGGTCCGTGCAAGGGCCCGGCTTAATTCGTTCAGGTGTCATATTTCTGCAATTAGTGCTGAACCCTGCCAACAGCTTCGAACGCGCGGCGGCGGCCACAGGGGTGCTAGTACCCGGGACATTTTAGGTATGTGACTGTTTTCAGTCAAAAGCGCTTAGACCCTTGAACGCCGTGTGCGAGTTCTTATCTCTGGGTCAGAGGACGACCTCCCCACAATGGGTGATCATTCGGGACGACCCGAACAGGATTGAGGTGTCCTGATGTCTTGGATTTTCCTGTTATTTGCTGGCCTGCTTGAAATTGTGTGGGCGGTTGCCATGAAACAATCGGCCGGTTTCACCCGGTTGTGGCCAACTGCCATCATGGGTGTGTCCATGATCGGCTCTTTCGGGTTGCTGGCGCTTGCGATGCGTACGTTGCCGCTTGGAACGGCATACGTCATCTGGACCGGTATCGGTGCGGTGGGTGCGTTTCTGGTTGGCGCGATGTTCCTGGGGGAGGCTCTGACCCCATTGCGTATCGGTGCCGCGATCCTGATCGTGTCCGGCCTGATCGTCATGAAGATCGCGTGATCGGGCAGGTTGTATCAGACATTCCTGCTGCCCGTTCGGGCTATTGGCTGCCAATGATACCGAAGGCGGGTCTGAGCCAAAACAGTACAGACCCGGACCTTCAGTCAACAAGGATGTTATTTGCGTTTTCTGAACAAGCGGGAAAAACCTCGTTTTTTCCTTGATTTGGCACTGTCTGTTCGTGTCGTTTCAGTCGGCTCAATGCGTTCCGGGGGGGACGGTTCTTTGGTTGTCGGTTGGTAGTTGTGCCATTTGTCGATGGAAAATCCACCTTTAAGGACATCCACATAGTCGGCAGGCGCGTATTTTGGGTTGATGAACACAAGGTCCACTTGAAAGAGGTAACCGCTGTAATAGCACAGGTCGATTATCTCCAAGAGCTCAAAACCGGCGGCCATCGCCAGCTGCATTCGCTCGAATATTCTTTCTCGCGGAGATTCAAGGATCAGGACCGAGCAGTGCTCCAATGCTTCTTGCGCACCTTCCAGAATCATTTCTTCGGCCCCGTCGACATCGATTTTCAACAGGAAAGGGGCAGCCGGGGCCTGTTCGAGGACAAAGGTATCAAGCTTCAGCGTCGGCACTGTGCGTAGCGTTTCGGTCGGTGCTTCGCCGTGCGCGAACCTTGCATGTGTGACGTCTTGTCCTTGCATGACGGTGGAGACCGTCAGTTGCGCAGTCCCGTCAGAATTGGAAACCGCGACTTTGTTGAGCTCGTAATCTATGTTTGCGTCGCTGTAGACTTTTTCGATGGATTCGAAATGCTCTTCGATGGGCTCAAACAGATAGTGCTTCTTTTCTGGAAATGCGGCCATCAATTCATGTGTGCCAAAGTGGATGCCAACATCCAGCACGCATTCGATGGGAAATTCGGCATCGCGAAGCTGTTGAAGAAGCGAAATCTTGCTCGGGTGACGCTGACTACTTTTCATAACGTTCCTTAAATCGGCGAAAGTGTGTGGTGTCTGGTTGGTGTGCCGGGACACACGACTGCTACTGATTGAGTTTGATTCTGGTCCGGGTAATTTACCTCGCGCGAGAGTTTGACGATGAGGCGAGCGAATTCAACAAGTTCTTTTCCCGCCGAATAAAATCAGACGAGAAGCGCTCAGGCTTGCTCCAATGCCTCGACAATTGCAGAGAAGTCTGCAGCCTTCAGGCTAGCGCCGCCAACCAGTGCGCCGTCCACGTTTGATACACCAAAGATTTCGGTCGCGTTGGACGGTTTGACCGAACCCCCGTAAAGTAGCCGCACCGAGCGACCGACGCCTTCACCGAAACGCCGTTCCAGACGGGTGCGGATAAAGTCGTGAACCTCTCCGATTTCGTTCAGCGTGGGAACTTTGCCGGTTCCAATGGCCCAAATCGGTTCATAAGCGACGATCAGGTTCTCGCCGGTCGACTGGTCGGGGATCGAGCCCGACATCTGTCCGCCGATGATGTCCAGTGTGTTGGCGGCTTCGCGCTGTTCCAGGCTTTCGCCGACGCAGATTATCGCCTTCAGCCCGGCATCCATTGCAGCGCGGGCCTTGGCGCGAACGTCTTCGTTCTGCTCGTCGTGATCCTCGCGGCGCTCGGAATGGCCCAGAATGACCGCGTTTGCACCGGCGTCCACCAGCATGTCTGCGCTGATATCGCCAGTATGCGCGCCCGAAGTCGCCGCATGGCAATCTTGCCCGCCGACAGTGATCCCCGTTCCACGCACGGTCTCGGCCGCGCGGTGCAACAAGGTTGCAGGCGGGCAGATCAGCACATCTATGGCCGTAGAGGGGAATGCCCGGGCCAAAGCCTCCAACTCGCTCAGGGCTGCCGTGGTTCCGTTCATTTTCCAATTGCCAGCCGCCAGCTTACGCCGCATGTCCCATTCTCCCTGAAGTATAGTTGTTCTTTGAACCGGATAGCACCGCCAGTCCAGACTGACAATTCCGGTTGCAGAGCAGACCGCAAAACGGCAGTGTCCGGGCGCAGAAAGGAACGGGCGTATGATCGAAAACCTTGATCTGACAAAACTGGACCAACGCGATCCGGTCGAACTTGGCAAGCTGCTGCGCGCGATGGGTGAAGTAGGTTTTCTGACCGTTTCGAACACCGGGCTGAACGCTGACCGCGTGCGCCAGGTTCTGGGCGCGTATCGTGGGTTCTTTCATCTGCCCGAGGCCGAGAAGAAACGGGTCGATATGGCGCTGACCGGGTCCAACCGGGGCTGGGGCGCGTCGCGATCCGAGCAGGTCGACCCGGAGGCGAACGCCGATTTAAAAGAGGTGTTCGATTGCGGCTTTGAGTTGCCTGTGAACAGTCCCTATGCCGATGCAGGGCTTGGCGTCTATGCCCCGAATCTGTGGCCGGATAACCAGCCCGCGTTCAAGGAAAAAATCCAAGCCTATTACACGGATGCCTGCGCGGTTGCGATGCGGGTTCTGCGCGCGATTGCGGTGGCGCTGGGGCGTGCAGAGAACAGCTTTGATACCACGTTTGATACGCCGATGGCGTTGCTGCGCGGCAACTACTATCCTCAGCGCCCGGACTGGGCCGGAGATCGCGACTTTGGCATCGGCGCGCATACAGATTACGGCTGCCTGACTTTGCTGGCCACTGACGGGACCTCGGGGCTTGAGGTGCGAATGCCCGATCATAGTTGGGTAAAGGTTGAGGCCGCGCCTGGGACCTTTATCATCAATTTTGGTGAAATGCTGGAGTTCTGGACCGCAGGGCAGGTTAAGGCCACTCTACACCGTGTGGTTGGTGGCCCGCACGAGCGCCTGTCCGTGCCGCTGTTTTTCAACCCGTCATTTGACACCAACGTGGCACCACCGAACTCAGGTCGGATCATTCGCGCCGGCGAGCATCTGACCCGACGGTTCAATGAGACCTACGTCCACCTACAGGCATCTTAGGATTGGGGCGTCAGCCCTTCGTCAAACTTGATCGACTCGCCGCAACCGCAAGCGTCGACAACGTTTGGGTTGCGGAATTTGAAACCGGCCTCGAGCAACGAGACTTCATAGTCGATCTCGGTTCCGAACAGGAACATCTGCGCCATCGGAGCAATCATGATCCGCGCGCCGTCCTGTTCGACGACCTCGTCATTCGTAGCGGCTTGATCGACATAGTCCATGGTGTATTCCATGCCGGCACAGCCGCCTTTCTTGACGCCGATGCGCAGGCCGGCGTGACCACCTGATTTCATCAGGCGGACAATCTGCTCTGCCGCTTTGGGCGTCATGGTCACGGCCTGTTTGCCGGGAATGCCGAACATTGTGATCTCCGTTGTCGCACGTAGCCTTCAATTTAGTGCTGACAGGGCAACGGCTCAAGACATAGCAGCGCTGCTTACCTAACTTTTCTGCCATCCCAGGAATGATGCTTGCCTTTTGAAATCAGGTGACTTTAGCTGAGCCCAAGGGTTTTCAGACAAGGTGAGATGAGATGGCTGACAATAAAGTTTTTCGCAAAAACATGGCATTGGCGTCAATTCTTGTGGTGACCGCCGGTATGGCGTCGGCCGAAACCGCGCAAAAAGTACATCCAGTCAATTGCACAACTGCCGAAGGCGATTTGCGCGCGATTGCGGCAGAGAAGAAGCACGCGCAGGATCAGCAGGTCGAAAGCGTGGTCGCACTTACACCTGCAGGCGCGCTTTTGGGATTGGCGACCGGCACCGAAAACAAGAGATTGTCCATGCTGTCAGGCGACTATGTTAAAGCGTTGGATGAAAGAGCCGCCGAGATCAAGTCCAAGTGCGGTGTTCAGTAACCTTTTGGTTAAGATAAGAAAAGACCGCTCTCGGGCAAGAGCGGTCTCTTATTCAGGCCGTCCGGCCGGGACTACGGGGGACGTGTAATTCCTTCCGGCCTGTACTGTGTACTTATTGGGATGCATGTACCAGCACGCCGGGACTATTCGCGGACCATGTAACGGTATTTCGACAAGTCGGTGACAGAAAAATAAATCTTTTGCGACAAAGGATTATTTTGCTTGGCTTACATAAAGCCAAGTTCCAGCCGCGCTTCGTCCGACATCATCTCCATGCCCCAGGGTGGTTCCCATGTCAGTTCGACGTCAACCTCTTTGACACCCGCGACGGGTTCGATTGCTTCGACGATCCAGCCGGGCATTTCGCCGGCGACCGGACAACCGGGCGCGGTCAGCGTCATGATGACTTTCACCGCGTTTTCCTGCGTGATGTCAATCGTGTAGATCAAACCCAGATCGTAGATATTCACCGGGATTTCCGGATCAAAGACCGTACGGCAGGCTTCTACCACTGCGTCGTAAAGGGGATGCTCAATGGACGAAGGCGCAATCAGTGGTGTGCCTTCCAGATGTTCACTCGGATGAGTCATTCGTGCCTCGGGTCTAGTTCCTGAGCAATTATATAGGGAAAGCCTGTGGCAGCGTCCAGTGGCGCAATGACGCCCCCTAAGGGGCGCCCGCAGGTCTTAGTCGTTGATGTCGTGCCGGAAGGTTTTCACCTGACCATGGGGCAGGGAATAAACTCGCCGCAAAACCAGCCATGCGATCAGGGACAATGCCGCAAAGATCAGCAGCAAAACCGGCAGCGAGGGCGTCATTCCGGGGATGACAAGAAGCAACCCGGTGATAGCCGCCCCGATCGCAAAGCCCAGAAAGATAAATCCGGGCAACACGATCTCAAGGATTCCAAGTGCTAGCGCCGCGGCCAGCCAGATCCACCAGGTCAGCCAGAAGGGATCGGCCATTACTTACCTCCTCTCAGCATCTTGAAGGCATCGCCAAAGGCCTCGAGCGCGTTGGCGGGCACAACGATGGTTTGAGAGCCGGTGCCATTGCCCAATGCATTCAATGCCTCGACCTGTTTCAGGGCAACCTGATACTGTGCGGCCTCGATACCGTTATCCTGAATGGCCTTGGCAACCACGCCGGTAGCATAGGCTTCTGCTTCGGCCTGAATTCGGCGGGCCTTAGCGGTCTGTTCGGCCGCATAAAGTTCCGCATCGGCGCTCAACTCAACCGCACGTTTCTGGCCCTCGGCTTCGGTCACCTGTGCGCGACGCGCGCGCTCGGCGTTCAACTGCTGCAGCATCGCGTCGCGGGTGGCCTGATCCAGGTTCACGTCCAGAATCTCGGCACGAGTCACTTCGATCCCCCAGTCATCAACGGCGGTTTCTACGCTTTCCTGGATGCGTTCAATCAACTGAGCGCGGTTCGACTGGACTTCATCCAGATCCATCTTACCAATTTCAGCCCGGACGATACCGGCAACGGTTGTTGCAATCGCTCCGTCAACGTCACGAATACGGTACACCGTCTTTTCCGGTTCGAGAATGCGATAAAACACCGAGGTGTCAATCTGTACCAGAACGTTGTCCTTGGTAATCGCGTCCTGCGTTGCGTTAGGCAGCTGGCGTTCAAGAATGGATATCTTGTGGCGGGCAACGTCAAGAAAAGGCACGATAAAGTTGATACCCGGGCCAAGCACCGAGTGCAGACGCCCGAACCGCTCGACCACGTATTTTTCGGATTGCGGTACGATCTTGATGCCCTTGAAAATGACAACGACGATCAACACCGCCGCCAACACATAAATGATGTTTGATGTCAGCAATCCAATGATCTGTTCTTCGTTCATGCCTATCATATCTGTCCTCTTTTATTGTGTACTATAGTATACATGTGGGGATTGAGTCGCCCGTTTTCAATTCTGGTATGGGGTGATCTGGCGTGGATGCAAATCTCTGAAATCGTAGATGAGCAGTGGAAAATGCGGATTGTGACCGCTTTGCATCCCACCGTGTTTGCGTTATCGGGCAGGGATGAAACTGATCATCGATACAGACCCCGGCATCGACGATGCCATGGCGATTGCCTATGCCGCCGCCGCGCCCGAAATTGACCTTATCGGGCTGACCACAGTTTTCGGCAATACGCATGTACATCAATCCAGCCGCAACGCGCGTTTTTTGCTGCATAAACTTGGGTTGGACGCGCCAGTGGCCGAGGGTGCTGCATTCGCGTTGGGTCAAAGCCGTCACGCTCCGTCCGATCACGTGCATGGCTCGGAAGGCTTTGGAGATATTACTGAAATCCCTGACATCGGTGCAAACCACGGCATGTCGGCGGCCGAGTTTTTGGTCGATACAGCGCGTAGCCATAAGGGAGAACTGGTCGTCTGTGCGGTTGGCCCTTTGACCAATATCGCCCTGGCTATGCAACTGGACCCTGAGTTTGCGCGCAATATAAGGCGCTTGGTTATCATGGGTGGCGCGGTCTTTTGCCCTGGTAATGTGAATCTTCATGCAGAGGCCAACATCTATCACGACGCCCGTGCCGCGGATATCGTCTTTGCCACGCCACCGGAAACCGTGCTGGTAGGGTTGGATGTGACGTTGAAAACTCTCTATGAAACCGCCGATTTCGAGGCGCTAGCCGGACAGTCGCCTGATATGGGTGGGTTTCTGCGGGATATCTCTCGGTTCTATCTGAAGTTCTACAAAGAGGTCGGCGGGTTGGAAGGGTGCGGCCTGCACGACTCAACAGCGGTGATCGCCTGCACGCATGAACCGATGTTCGAAATGGTCGAAACCGGTCTGAACGTGGTAACCGAAGGGCCAGAGATCGGCGCCACGCGCCCCGATCCGTCGCGCCCTGCGGTCCGCGTGTGCCGGGATGTGGACGGGGCAGGGGTCGTCCATCTGTTTACCGAGCGCGTCGCGTCACTGCCCTGACGGGTTGCAATGGCTGGGCAGATCGGGCACATCCCACCCGGTTCAGCGACCCCGAGGCAACCCCATGACCGAGCGTTTTTCTTTTGATCTGAAAGCTACTGACGGCAAGGCCCGAACCGGTGTTATCAACACGCCGCGCGGCGATGTGCGAACGCCCGCTTTCATGCCCGTGGGTACTGCGGCGACGGTCAAGGCGATGATGCCCGAAAGCGTGCGTGCGACAGGGGCGGATATCCTGCTGGGCAATACCTATCACCTGATGTTGCGTCCCACGGCCGAACGCATTGACCGGTTGGGCGGGTTACATAAGTTCATGAATTGGGAGCGCCCGATCCTGACCGACTCGGGCGGGTTTCAGGTCATGTCGCTGGCTGGGTTGCGAAAGCTGACCGAAAAGGGTGTGACGTTTAAGTCCCATGTCGACGGCTCAAAGCACGAGCTGACGCCGGAAAGGTCGATGGAGATCCAGCGCCTTCTGGGCTCCGACATTGTCATGTGTTTTGACGAATGCCCGGCCCTGCCTGCCGACCGGGATCGCATTGCCGAGTCGATGCGCTTGTCGATGCGGTGGGCTGATCGCTCGCGTGAAGCGTTCGGCGATCGCCCCGGCCACGCACTGTTCGGCATCATGCAGGGCGGGCTGGAACAGGATCTGCGCGAGGAAAGCGCCGAGGCGCTCAAGCAGATAGGGTTCGAAGGCTATGCGGTCGGTGGTCTGGCCGTGGGCGAGGGGCAGGAGGCCATGTTCGATTGTCTCGACTACGCGCCGGATTTCCTGCCGACAGATAGACCGCGGTATCTGATGGGGGTTGGCAAACCCGACGACATCGTCGGCGCAGTCGCGCGCGGCATCGACATGATGGATTGCGTTCTGCCCTCACGCTCGGGCCGCACAGGTCAGGTGTTTACTCGCCACGGTGTCGTGAACATCAAAAACGCCCGCCACGCTGACGATCCGCGCCCTTTAGACGAGCATTGCACTTGTCCGGCCTGTTCGAACTACTCCCGCGCGTATCTGCACCATGTGTTCCGTTCGAACGAGATGATCTCGGGCATGCTGCTAACCTGGCACAACCTGCACTACTTCCAGGAAATCATGCAGGGTATGCGCGACGCGATTGCAGTGGGCAAGTTCGAGGCATGGCAGGCCGAGTTCCACGCGCAGCGTGCACAAGGCGATATCGAGCCGCTTTAGTCATTTCGCGACAGCGCCATTGTGCGAAAACGGTGGATATGTCGGCGCGATACCTTGCAGTCCGGAAAACCTCGGGTCATTCTGAACCGCGATACACGACGGTAAGGTTGAAAAAGGGCGATGAGGCCCCACCTTTATCGTCCAAGACAGGAGATGGCCAAGCGTTGCCTTATTCAGGGACCGGAGCCATCTTGCCAACGATAAGGATTGAGCATGCAAGAGCCTCTGAATTCCTCATACCCCGTACTTCCGCTGCGCGATATCGTGGTATTTCCACACATGATCGTGCCGTTGTTCGTGGGTCGGGAAAAATCCGTCCGCGCATTGGAAGAAGTGATGCAGGACGACAAGCAGATTCTGCTGTCCAGCCAGATTGACCCGGGAGATGACGACCCGGTCGAAGAAGGAATTTACCGATCTGGTGTTCTGGCCAATGTTCTGCAATTGCTGAAGCTGCCCGATGGCACCGTAAAGGTGCTGGTCGAAGGGCAGGCACGCGTGCAGATCACTGAATTTCTCGAAAACGAAGATTTCTTCGAAGCCCGCGCCGAATATCTGACCGAAATTCCGGGCGACGTCACCACGACTGAGGCGCTGCTGCGCACCGTCGCGGATGAGTTTGAGCGCTATGCCAAAGTGCGTAAGAACATCCCCGAAGAAGCCCTGACTGCAGTTGGTGAAACCGCCGAACCGGCCAAGCTGGCCGATCTTGTGTCGGGTCATCTGGGCATCGAGGTCGAACAAAAACAGGAACTGCTGGAGACGCTCTCGGTCAGCGAGCGGCTTGAGAAGGTCTATGGCCTGATGCAGGGCGAAATGTCGGTTCTGCAGGTCGAGAAAAAGATCAAGACCCGCGTCAAATCCCAGATGGAGAAAACCCAGCGCGAATACTATCTGAATGAGCAGATGAAGGCCATTCAAAAGGAACTTGGCGATGGCGAGGACGGCAGCAATGAAGTTGCCGAACTGGAAGCCAAGATCGCCGAGACCAAGCTGTCGAAAGAGGCGCGCGAAAAGGTCGAGGGCGAGCTGAAAAAGCTGCGCAACATGAGTCCGATGTCTGCCGAGGCGACCGTCGTGCGAAACTATCTGGACTGGATTCTTTCGCTGCCGTGGGGCACCAAATCCCGTGTTAAAAAGGATCTGGGCCGTGCGCAGGAGATTCTGGATGCTGATCACTATGGCCTTGAAAAGGTAAAGGAACGAATCGTCGAGTATCTGGCGGTTCAACAGCGTTCAAAAAAACTGAAAGGCCCGATCTTGTGCCTCGTTGGCCCTCCGGGTGTGGGTAAGACCTCGCTTGGTAAGTCGGTTGCCAAAGCCACGGGGCGCGAGTTCATTCGCATCTCGCTGGGTGGTGTGCGCGACGAATCCGAGATCAGGGGTCACCGTCGGACCTATATCGGCTCGATGCCCGGTAAGATCATTCAGGCGTTGAAAAAGGCGAAAACCACGAACCCGCTCATCCTGCTCGATGAAATCGACAAGATGGGGCAGGACTTCCGTGGCGACCCGGCTTCGGCCATGCTTGAGGTGCTGGACCCGGAACAGAACAACACGTTCATGGACCACTACCTTGAGGTCGAATACGACCTGTCAAACGTGATGTTCCTGACCACGTCGAACAGCTACAACATGCCTGGGCCTCTGTTGGACCGGATGGAAATCATCCCGCTGGCCGGCTACACCGAAGAAGAAAAGAGCGAGATCGCCAAGCAGCACCTGATCAGCAAGCAGGTCAAAAACCATGGTCTGAAAGCCAAGGAATTTGAACTGACCGATGAGGCACTGCAGAAGATGATCCGTACCTACACCCGCGAGGCGGGCGTGCGGAACCTCGAGCGTGAAATCGCCAAGGTGGCTCGGAAATCGCTGACCAAGATCATCAAGAAAGAGGCGGATTCGGTTACCGTTACGCCGGATAATTTGGATGAGTTCCTGGGCGTGCCCAAGTTCCGTTACGGTCTCGCCGAGCAGGACGATCAGGTTGGTGTTGTCACCGGCCTGGCCTGGACCTCAGTTGGCGGTGATTTGTTGCATATCGAGGCGTTGAAACTTCCCGGTAAAGGTCGGATGAAGACCACCGGTAAGCTGGGCGATGTGATGAAAGAATCCATCGATGCGGCCTCGTCTTATGTGCGGTCGATTTCGCCTCAGATCGGGGTGAAGCCACCGAAGTTCGACACGCTGGATATCCACGTCCACGTGCCGGATGGGGCAACGCCCAAGGATGGCCCGAGCGCCGGTCTGGCGATGGTGACCTCGATCGTGTCCGTGCTGACCGGTATCCCGGTGCGCAAGGATATCGCGATGACCGGTGAGGTTTCGCTGCGCGGCAACGCCATGCCGATCGGCGGTTTGAAGGAAAAACTGCTGGCGGCCCTTCGCGGTGGCATCAAGACCGTCCTGATCCCGGAAGAAAACGAAAAGGATCTGGCCGAGATTCCGGACAATGTTAAAGAAGGGTTGAAGATCATCCCTGTCACGCATGTCTCGGAAGTGCTGAAACACGCGCTGATCCGCGAACCGGAACCGGTTGAATGGGATGAGGCCGCGGAAGAGGCCGCGGCAGCTGCCGCCAAAGCGACCGAAGATGCGGGGCGATCCGCAACAGCACATTAAACAAATCAAAGGCGGGGGAGACCCCGCCTTTTTTACAACCCGATGATGGGCTTTTTCGGGTCCAGAATCTCTTCCTCGGCGATGTATTCCCGAAATTTTTCCGCAGGCAAGGCAGAGCGCACCGCCAGGCCAAAAATCACTGCGGAAAACAACACGCATAGCGCAATGTCCCATCCGAACGGAATTTGTTTCTGCGCGCCGTCCCCGAATTGACCGAGATAGGAAATCAACCCGATTCCAATAAGGTACGGCAACAGCCACAGTGCTTCGGTCACGTCCATTTCGTCCAGCCGGTTGTGAAACCGTACCAACAGCAGAATCACTCCGATGGCCAGCGCGATTCCCAGTCGCCAGACCGTGTCCCAGCCACTCCAGTAAACGACAAGGGTTGCGATGGCGAAGGCTAACACCGCGACCAGTCTTACCGCCGGGATACGGATGGACCGGGGGTGATCCGGCATCAGATGGCGCAGGCAAACGACCGCAATCGGGCCAACCGCAAAGGACAGCACGATTGCGGCACCGTTGAGCGCGATGACGGTGGTGAACGGCACAGTCAACAAAAACAGCACTCCGATCAGGAAGTTCAGCGCCAGCGCCCATAACGGAACACCGAATGAGGAAAGAACCATCAGCCGTTTCGGCAGAAATCCGTTTTTCGAGAGGGCCATGGCGATCCGGGCGTTCGATCCCGTTGCAACCAACCCGTTTCCGAATGGCCCGATCACTGACCCGATGTTCAGAACGCTCAGGAACCAAACAAAACCGACCGAGATTATGACGCCGTCCAGCGGGCCTTGGCCGCCGAAACTCAGGTTGGCCCAACCGTTTTTAAGCATGTTGGAATCCAGTGCCCCGACAAAGGCGACTTGCAGGCCCAGGTAAATGGCCGCGCACAGCACAATGGACAGGACCAGCGCTGTGGGGATGGCGAATTTTGGGTTTCGAACCTCACCGGCCATATCGACCACATGGCGAAACCCGATAAAGGAGAAAATGACCCCACCTGTCGAGACCGCAGCCATGATGCCTTGCAAACCGTAGGGAGCGAATCCGTCTGGCTGCGTGAAGTTCTGCGCGTCGAAGCGGTTGACGATCAGCAGGGCGGACAAAATGACCGGGATTGCGATTTTTGCCCATGTCAGGGTTGCGTTTACCTGAGTAAAGAACTTGACGCCCAACGCGTTGAACGAGACGAAAAGCAGCATGAAGAACAGGGCGACGGTGATGCCCGCTCCGGTCAGGTTTCCGGTTTCGGCCGTGTGTAACCACGGAGCATAGGGGGAGAGGTATTTCAGCATGGCCTCAACCTCGATCGGGGCGGTTGTGTTGTAGCCAATCCAGGCCGTCCAACCCATCGCCATCGAGACGATATTGCCATGCGAAAACTGCGGCACCCGCGCAATGCCTCCGGGGATTGGCAGCATGGCTGAGATCTCGGCAAATGTGATCGCCAAAACGAACATGGCCGCGGCGCCGATGACCCACGAGATTACGGCAGCCGGACCGGCATGTTGCACCGCGAGTAGGGGGCCAAACAACCAGCCGGACCCAATGATGCCACCGACCGAGATGAAGGTCAGGCCGAGCAGCCCGATATCCCGTTTCAGTCTGGCCACGACCGTGCCCCATCCATCATCGCCGCATAAAGATGCGGCCGTTCAAAACAGGATACGCAGTTGTGGCGATTTCTGGCAAGCACTTGTCAGGGAAGGGCAAAACCAATGTAGGCAGCCAAAAAGGGGAATGGTGGGTGATAAGAGATTTGAACTCCTGACATCTTCGATGTGAACGAAGCGCTCTACCACTGAGCTAATCACCCGTGAGGACGCGTAATACAGAGAGTTCTGGTGGCTTGCAAGAGCGCCCGACGCGCAATTTTTGTAATGCAAGCACAAAAAAAACAGGCAGCAGATACCCGCTGCCTGTTGCTAAGAAAGCAGGACCTTAAAGGATGAAGTCGTTTGCGGTCAGATCGTGCAAACCGACAAGTTTGAACATCATTTCGGGTTCTTCGTCACCGTCAGTGTCCACATAGACGAAGGTTCTGTCATACAGGGTGCCTTCGTAGTCACTGTGTACGAAATAAACCTCGCCCTGATCGGAATTCGTTGCCGGGGTTTCCCCGTTGAAGACAAAACTGTCGTTGCCGGCCAGAACCGTACTGGCATCAATAGTGCTCAGGTCGATCTTGTCCTGTCCGCGCGTAAAGTCGCGGATCAGATCGGCGGTCTGACGAATGGCGGAGCCTTCGTCGATCGAGTTGAAGACGAAAGTGTCATTGCCGGCGCCACCGGTCATGTCGTCCCGCCCGACACCGCCGACCAGAGTGTCTGTGCCTTTGCCGCCGTAAAGCGTATCCCAGCCTCGGCTGCCGAGCACGGTATCGTTGCCGGCACCGCCTCTCAGGACGTCGTCTTTAATGCCGCCGTCCAGAAGGTCGTTGCCAGCATTGCCCACCAGATAGTTGATCAGTTCGTCCCCGGTGATGACGTCGTCCTGCGCCGTACCCATAACATGCCCGATGTTCTGGATGGTGTCGGTGCCATAGCCGGTATTCTGCGCGCCGGTGTTGGACAGGTTCACAGTTACACCATTGGTGCCTGTATATCGCAACCAGTTATCGCCCTGACCGCCGTTGATCGTGTCGTCGCCGTCCCCGTCTTTATTCACAAAGGTGTCGTTGCCATTGTCACCCGACAGGGTGTCGTTGCCTTTGCCGCCGGTAATCCAGTCATTGCCGTCGCCGCCGAAAATCCTGTCGTTACCAGCACCCCCGGCAAGGGTGTCGTTGCCATAGGCACCGTTCAGGTAGTTGTTGTGTTCGTTGCCAACCAACCAGTCATTGCCATACCCGCCAAACGCGTTTTCGATAACAACTGTGTTGGCGATGGTGAACCCGCCTGCAATGCCAGAGGCGGACGAGATCTCTCCACCTGCATTGTGGCCCTCAAGATCGGCGTCGTTGAGGTTGATATACACGTCGCGCCACACGCCAACGGCAGAGATCGCATCGTTCCCACCGGTGTCCCAAATGGCCTTCCAAAACGTCCCCGCGCCGTTTACGCCCTTGATTTGGTAGATGTCGTTACCAGTTGCATTTTCAGCCGTCCCGTAAATGGCTTGGAGAGCCGCAATGTCCAACGCCATCGGGGTTGCCGAGTCACCATAGGTGTAGCTTGTCACAGGGACCTTAGATGCACGTCCTGAATTGTAGGACATGATCGTATAGACGCCCTGGTTTTGACCATCCGTTCCGAAATCGCCGAACGGTTCGGATACGCCATCGAAGATCGTCGAAGTGCCGCCGCCGTCGTGCGGGTGGGCCAAGCCAAGTCCGTGCAGAATTTCATGTAGGATTGTTGAGAAACCCGCGCCGCCATCTTGCAGTCCTTGATTGTCAAAGATTACCGAATCATAGGCAAGCACTCCAAAAAGTGAGGGAATTCCATTTTTCTGTAATAGGGGCTTATCACCAGGAACCTGATGAAAACCAACATACCCAGGACCACCAAGTGTTTCTTGTGTGGCCACTGCATAGACCAGGTTTACTCCCGACCACGATGACTGTACGAATGTGATAGGAATAATGGACTCGATAACGTCGAATGCTCTTTGAATTGCAGTTTTCATCTGAGTTGGAATAGGGGCTTGTCCTAAAGATCCGTCGTCAAACCGATATGTGATTTCTACCGGGCCATACGATGAAGTCCAACCTGCCCCCCACAACAAGCCGTCGACGTAGGGTTTACCTGTCTGAATTCCTTCGGGATATACCGCTGCAAAAGCCATTTTCCTACTTTCATCTTTCACAACACAACCAGAGGGCAGTCACGAAGCGATGCCATAGATTGCATTAGCCTTCCATTTGACCCCTTAAAGTCAGGGCCTGTTTTTTCTTGTGTACTTTCACTTCGAAACTTGCGGGTGCAAGCCGATAGTCAAAACTTATTAAGTTTTGGTACTTTATGTCGCCTCTTGCACACGCAATGTGGCCTAAAAATGACGACCGGGTTGGGTGCTCAGGATGACGTTGCGACCGGGAATGGTTCTATTAATCTTTATGTACAAATTTTACGAAAACCTACATCTTATGCGTGTCTTTTGCGGAATCGGTCAGCGGCGAATCCGTAGAGTTTTGTCAGGGTGTTTTGAGGGCGTGATTCCCTCCGCCAGACAGGGCAAATCCGGATACGCGGCCAGTGCATGAATGGGAAGCCTGGCAGGGGATGGGTCCCTGTTGAAGCGAACATTTTTTACGATCTGGAAAAAAACTTCAAAACGCCGCTTGACGATGTCGGGGCGTGGCCATAATACACCCCAACGTTCAGCAACGAACGGGCAGCGGGCGGTTGTAGCTCAGTTGGTTAGAGTACCGGCCTGTCACGCCGGGGGTCGCGGGTTCGAGCCCCGTCAACCGCGCCATCGCTGCCATCCTTGGTCCAGGGTAAAGGCCACAAAATAGATGCGCGGTTGTAGCTCAGTTGGTTAGAGTACCGGCCTGTCACGCCGGGGGTCGCGGGTTCGAGCCCCGTCAACCGCGCCATTTTCCTTCCGATGCCTATAAATCTCACCCCTTGCAAGGGGCGCGTATTGGATCTGGGTTACGATGTCAGGAGATGTCGGCAATATTCTGGTCGTTCACATTTTGTTCTAACTTTCTTGTTGGAGACTCAGTGCCGCTCGCCTATTTCTAGGACACTTGTGTTTTGGGGGCCAAAATGGCTGAGCTGAAGAATATCGAGGTGCGCGGTGCGCGCGAGCATAACCTCAAGGGCATCGACGTCGATATCCCACGGGATCAACTGGTGGTAATCACCGGACTGTCGGGCTCGGGCAAGTCCTCGTTAGCGTTCGATACGATCTATGCCGAAGGCCAGCGCCGATATGTCGAAAGCCTGTCGGCCTATGCGCGCCAGTTCCTTGATATGATGGAAAAGCCCGATGTGGATCACATCAGCGGCCTGTCCCCGGCAATTTCCATCGAACAGAAAACCACGTCGAAGAACCCGCGCTCAACGGTCGGTACGGTCACCGAGATCTATGACTATCTGCGCCTTTTGTTTGCCCGCGCAGGGACACCCTACAGCCCTGTCACCGGTCAGCCGATTGAGGCGCAGCAGGTGCAGGACATGGTCGACCGGATCATGACGATGGAGGAGGGCACGCGAGGTTACCTTCTGGCGCCCATCGTGCGGGACCGGAAGGGGGAATACAAAAAAGAATTTCTCGAACTGCGAAAACAGGGCTTTCAGCGGGTGAAAGTGGATGGCGAGTTCTATGAGCTTGATGAGCCACCCACGCTGGACAAGAAATTCCGCCACGATATCGACGTCGTGGTCGACCGTCTGGTTGTGCGCGAAGGAATGGAGACGCGGCTGGCCGACAGCCTGCGCACGGCTCTGGATCTGGCAGACGGCATCGCGGTTCTGGAGACCGCACCGCGCGAGGGCGAATCGGAGCGGATCACGTTCAGTGAGAATTTTGCCTGCCCGGTCAGTGGTTTCACCATCCCCGAGATCGAGCCCCGTCTGTTTTCGTTCAACGCGCCCTTCGGGGCTTGTCCGGACTGCGATGGTCTGGGTGTCGAGCTGTTCTTTGACGAGCGGCTAGTAGTGCCGGACCAGACGCTGAAGCTCTATGACGGGGCCTTAGCCCCGTGGCGCAAAGGCAAGTCTCCGTATTTTCTGCAAACCATCGAGGCCATCGCGCGCCATTACGAGTTTGACAAGAATACGCCCTGGAAAGATCTGCCAGCCAAGGTGCAGCAAGTGTTCCTGCGTGGGTCGGGTGATGAAGAGATCCAGTTCCGTTACGACGAGGGCGGGCGGGTGTATCAGGTCACCCGCAGCTTTGAGGGCGTGATTCCCAATATGGAGCGGCGCTATCGCGAGACCGACAGCGCCTGGATCCGGGAAGAATTCGAACGGTACCAGAACAATCGACCATGTGGGGCCTGCGATGGTTACCGCCTGCGGCCCGAAGCTCTGGCCGTTAAGATCGCTGGCCTGCATGTCGGTCAGGTGGTTCAGATGTCGATCCGCGAGGCTCTGGCCTGGATCGAAGACGCGCCGAACCATCTGAGCATTCAGAAGAACGAGATCGCCCGTGCCATTTTGAAGGAAATTCGTGAGCGGCTGGGATTCCTGAATAACGTTGGTTTGGAATACCTTACGCTGTCCCGTTCAAGTGGTACCCTGTCCGGAGGTGAAAGCCAGCGTATCCGTTTGGCCAGCCAGATCGGCTCGGGTCTGACCGGGGTTCTTTACGTGCTGGACGAGCCTTCGATTGGACTGCATCAGCGTGACAATGATCGGCTGCTGGGCACGCTCAAGAATCTGCGCGATCAGGGCAACACCGTGATTGTCGTGGAACATGACGAAGAAGCCATCCGCGAAGCGGATTACGTCTTCGATATTGGCCCGGGTGCAGGTGTGCATGGCGGACAGGTGGTCAGCGAGGGCACACCCGATAAGATCGCGGCCGACGCGGCCTCCATGACCGGTCAGTATCTCGCTGGCACCCGAGAGATCCCGATTCCGTCGAAACGACGCAAGGGAAACAAGAAGAAAGTTTCGGTGGTCAAGGCGACCGGGAACAACCTGAAAAACGTCACCGCCGATTTCCCGTTGGGCAAGTTCGTGTGTGTGACTGGTGTGTCCGGGGGAGGTAAATCCACGCTGACAATTGAGACGCTGTTCAAGACCGCCTCAATGCGTCTGAACGGAGCGCGGCAAACTCCGGCGCCCTGTGAAACGATCAAAGGGTTGGAGCATCTGGATAAGGTCATCGACATTGACCAGCGACCCATCGGGCGGACTCCGCGTTCGAATCCAGCAACTTACACCGGGGCCTTTACCCCGATCCGAGACTGGTTCGCCGGTCTGCCCGAGGCCAAGGCGCGCGGTTACAAGCCGGGACGCTTCAGCTTCAACGTCAAAGGTGGCCGATGCGAGGCCTGTCAGGGTGACGGTGTCATTAAGATCGAGATGCACTTTCTGCCGGACGTCTATGTGACTTGCGAAACCTGCAAAGGCGCGCGTTACAATCGCGAGACGCTGGAGATCAAGTTCAAGGGCAAGTCCATCGCCGATGTCCTTGATATGACTGTGGAGGACGCGCAGGAGTTCTTTAAGGCGGTGCCCTCGATCCGTGACAAAATGGACGCCTTGGCGCGGGTTGGGCTTGGCTACATCAAGGTCGGCCAGCAGGCGACCACGCTGTCCGGTGGTGAAGCGCAGCGGGTCAAGCTGTCCAAGGAACTGTCCAAACGCTCGACCGGGCGGACGCTGTATATTCTGGACGAGCCGACCACCGGGCTGCATTTCGAAGATGTGCGTAAGTTATTGGAAGTTCTTCATGAATTGGTCGATCAGGGAAATACGGTTATTGTGATCGAACACAATCTGGACGTCGTGAAAACCTCCGACCATATCATCGATATAGGCCCCGAAGGTGGCGATGGTGGGGGTGAGATCGTAGCAACCGGAACACCCGAGGACGTGGCTGCGGTCGAGCGCAGCCATACCGGACGTTACCTGAAACAAATGTTGGATGGTCGGGCGGTAGCGGCGGAATAGGGGGCTATCCTCAATTGAGGATATCTGCCACCGCTCCGATCAGGTTCAGCACCTTTCGCGTGTCAGGATCAACGCGATAGACATAGTCACCGGCGCGGATGTAGCTGCCGCGATTCAGCCCATAGCGGTACGGATCATTGATCCAGCGATAGTCGCTGTTGATGTAGTCGCCCGTGCGATACAGGTTTTTGACCTGTCCCGGCGGCACGCAAGGCACGGCTTTCTTCGCCAGACCTGGCGGGCAGTGACCGGCCTTACCTTTGCTATTCCCGGCCATGGCCACGCCAGAGCTGAGCGCAAGCGCTAGGATCGCCGTCGAAATGGTCAAAACGCGCGACATCTTAAATCCTTTCGCGTGAAAACTGTGGCCAAGGATAGATGGCCGTCGCTGCGTTTTGGGTCAACCCCATGGGCAGGAAGCTGCTCACTGGGAGCGCTCTTAGCCTCGTCCGCGTTTTTCGAACCGTGGCAGCATGGCCGAAAAGTCCATTCCCAGCCCATCTTCGGCTTCGACGAATTTCTCATAAAGTGAGGTTGCCACCTGTCCCATCGGCGTGTCGGCATCCGCGCTTTCGGCAGCCTGTTGGCTGAGCCGCAGGTCCTTCAGCATCAGTTCGGCGGCAAAACCGGGTTGATAGTCGTTATCTGCCGGGCTGGTCGGTCCGACGCCGGGGGCAGGGCAATAAGCGTTCATCGTCCAGCTATAGCCCGAAGATGTGCTGACCACGTCAAACATCTTTTGCCTGTCCAGTCCAAGTTTGTCAGCCAGCGCAAAGGCTTCGCATGTGGCAATCATGGTGACGCCCAGGATCATGTTGTTGCAGATTTTCGCGGCCTGACCGGCGCCGGACTCGCCGCAATGCACGGCCTTTTGGCCCATGATGTCAAACAGGGGCTCCGCCTTGGCAAAGGCGTCGTCACTGCCGCCTGCCATGAAGGTCAGCGTGCCAGCCGCCGCGCCGCCGATTCCACCCGAAACCGGAGCGTCGACCGCTAGGACGCCTGCCTCTTTCGCCTGATCCGCGACGGCGCGGGCGCTGTCGACGTCGACGGTTGAACAGTCAATCCACACTGATCCAGACTGCATCGCGGGGATGACCTCATTCGCGACCGCGCGCAGAATCTGACCGTTCGGAAGCATAGTGACAACGATGTCGGCACCAGCGGCAGCATCTGCACCAGAACCGGCCATGGTGACACCCGCAACATCGACATCAGCCATGTCAAAGCCCGTCACCTCATGCCCAGCTTTGGCCAGGTTGGCGGCCATTGGATTGCCCATGTTGCCAAGCCCGATAAACCCGATTTTCATTTCTTATGTCTCCTCAAAAGTCAGCATGTCTTTACCCAGAGGCTGCAGCATCTTTGAAACCGCGACCGCAGGCACGGTTTGATCGGCAAACTGCCAGCGCGGCGTGCGGTCTTTGTCGATGATCTGGGCGCGAATGCCTTCCAGAAAATCCCCGTGTTCCATCGCGCGGAAGGTATAGCGATATTCCAACTCCAGCGCTTTGCGCTGGGTCAGGCTGGGGGTGCGTAAGCGGTGCAGCATCTCAACCGTACACGCCATCGAAAGCGGTGAATTGCGGTCCATGAGTTTGCGCGCATCTGCCGCCATATCGTGTTTGGAATTGGTCAGGGTGTTCAGGATGTCCCCAAGGCTCTCTCCGGCAAAACACGCGTCAATCTCGGCCTGCTGACGCCCAAGTTCGCTTTCAGGTGGCACCGCTGAATGCTTCTGCAGCATTTCAGTGTCACCCGACGCCTCAAGCATCTCGATCAGATCGGACCACTCGGCGAGCGGTATGTAGTGATCGGCAAAACCGGCAAAGATCGCATCACCGGGTCCCATGCGGTGGCCGGTAATACCCAGATACTCGCCCAGCCGACCGGGGGCCAGCGCCAACATCAGGGTGCTGCCGACATCCGGCACCAACCCTATGGAACACTCCGGCAGCGCAATCCGAGAGCTTTCACCAACAATGCGATGGCTGCCGTGGCAACCGATGCCAACACCGCCGCCCATGGTGAACCCGTGCAGGAAACTGACGACCGGTTTGGGGTATTCAAAGATCAGCGCGTTCAGACGGTATTCGTCCTGCCAGAAGGTGCGACCATAGGCATAGTCGCCCTTGATACCGGTTGCATAAAGGTCGGCAATGTCCCCGCCAGCACAAAAGGCCTTTTCGCCTTCGGCATCCAGAATCACCAGATCCACGGCGTCGTCTTCGCGCCAGTTGCGCAGCGCCGTGTCGATCGCCATGCACATGTCATAGGTCAGCGCGTTTAACGCTTTGGGGCGTGTCAGGGTGATACGCCCGGCGCGGCCAGTTATACGGATGTCGATGTCAGGCATGGGCCCCTCAGCGTTCGGCAAGCATTTGTCGGGCGACAATAACCCGCATGATTTCATTCGTGCCTTCCAGAATCTGATGCACGCGGAGATCGCGGACCAGTTTCTCGATCCCATAATCCGCCAGATAACCGTAGCCACCATGCAATTGCAGGCACTGGTCCACAACCTTTGACCCGGTCTCGGTCACGAATTTCTTGGCCATGGCGCAGAACTTGGTCGCATCCGGCGCGCCCTGATCCAGTTTCCACGCGGCCTGCCGCAGGAAGGTTCGTGCGGCCTGAAGTTCGATCTCCATATCGGCCAGCCGGAACTGCAACGCCTGGAACTGGTCGATGGATTGGCCAAAGGCCTTGCGTTCCGACATGTATTGCAAGGTCATGTTCAGCCCGGCCTGCGCGGCCCCCAACGAGCAGGAGGCGATGTTCAACCGCCCGCCATCCAGACCCATCATCGCGTATTTGAAGCCGTCGCCCTCGGTTCCCACAAGGTTGCCCGCCGGGATTTTGCAATCATCGAACTGCACCTGCGCCGTCGGTTGGCTTTTCCAACCCATCTTCTGTTCAAGTGCCCCAAAACTGAGGCCGGGTGTGCCGTCCTCGACATAAACAGTCGAGATGCCCTTGGGGCCATCCTGCCCGGTGCGTACCATGCAAACATAGGCGTCGGAATAGCCGCCGCCCGAGATAAAGGCCTTGGTGCCGTTCAGCGTGTAGCCTTCATTGGTGCGGTCTGCGCGCGTTTTCAGCGCCGCGGCGTCCGAGCCTGATCCGGGTTCGGTCAGGCAGTAACTGAGGACGGTATTCAGGCTCAGCACGTCGGGCATGATGCGGGATTTCAGATCGTCGCTGGCGAAATTGTCCAACATCTTGGCGCACATGTTGTGGATCGACAGGAACGCCGCGACCGAGGGGCAGGCCATCGAAAGGGCCTCGAACACCAGCGTTGCATCCAGACGGGTCAGGCCAGACCCGCCGCTGTCTTCCGAAACATAGAGCCCGCCGAACCCCAACTCGCCGATCTGAGGCCAGAGTTCCTTGGGGATGGTCCCGTCGGCCTCCCACTGACGGGCGTTGGGTGCGATGTTGTCCTGCCCGAAATCATAGGCCATATCGAAGATCGCGGTCTGCTCTTCTGTCAGTGCAAAATCCAAGGCTTGCCTCCCACGTTGCCGAATGAATTGAACGAGTGTTTATTTCTGAATTCTTACAGAAATTTTGCACGGTCAGCAATCACCGGTATGAGGCATTCCGGGGTATCAAAGGTCCAGGTGGTATTCTTCGATCAGATGTCGGACAACAGCCTTGCCGGGGTCGTCACCCTTTGCCACGGCCTCGGCATAGACGCGGCGTTGTCGCGTAGCAGAGGTACCCGTTTGCGCGATCTGCTGCAGGCGGGCCAATTCTGTCATGGTGCCTAGTGCCTCGGCATCTTCGGCCAGCAGGCCCATCAGTTCGCCCATCAGCTCGGGCATCGGTTTGATTGAACGATCCCCAAAATCGATCAACCCTTCGCCGACACCGTAACGCTGCGCGCGCCAGCGGTTTTCGCCAATCAGAAACTGGTCGTAATGCCGCCAGCGAAGGTTCCGGTCTTTCAGACGACACAACATGCGGGTCAGGGCCTGTACCAGAGCGGCTAGCGACAGCGTGTGTTCCAGCCTCGGCTGCACATCCATGATCCGGGTTTCCAGCGTCGGAAACCGGTGTGAGGGGCGCAGGTCCCACCAAATCTTCGTCGTGTCCTCGATCACCCCCAGTTCGACCAGAATGCCTGTGGTGCGTTCGTAATCCGACCAACTGGCCAGAACCGGAGGTAGCCCGGTGCGTGGCAGATTGTCAAAGACGGTCAGGCGATAGGAAGACAGGCCCGTATCCTCTCCGTTCCAATAGGGCGAGGATGTCGAAAGCGCCAGCAGGTGCGGCAGGAAATACGAAAGCTGTGGCATCAGGTCGGCGCGCAGGGCCGGGTCCTCGACCCCGACGTGAACATGCATGCCGCAGATCAGCATGCGCCGCGCGACGCCGCCCAAGGCGTGCTGCAGCGCGTCATAGCGATCCTTGCGGGTGTGGTGCTGTTTCTTCCAATCGGCGAACGGGTGGCAGGACACCGCAATTGGGGCGAGGTTATATTCAGCGGCGCGTTCGGCCACACAGGAGCGCAGGCGTTTCAAATCCTCTCGGGCGGACTTGACCGTTGTGTGGGGCCGGGTGCCGACCTCGATCTGGCATTGCAGAAATTCGGGGCTGACCTGTCCTTCGAAATCCGACTGGCAGGCCTCCATCAAGGCGGCGGGGGCTTCGGCGAGTTCAAGGCTGTCGCGATCGACCAGCAAATATTCCTCTTCGATGCCCAGCGTGTATTCTTGCTGCATGGCGGCCCTCGTTTAACTATTCCGACCAGTGAATACGGAAATTCCTGTTTTGCCAAGCGTTTGACGCAGCCCTTCTTGCAGAGGCCCGTCAAGCGGCGGTAATGAACAAGCGAGTCGAAAGTGGAGCCGCCCGTGAAACCCAGAAAATTCCCCAAGATCAACGAAGCCCTGGATGAACTGGGTGTGAAGCTGATCGACAAGGCCGCTGAAAACGACGAGCGCGCCCGGCTAGAGGCGTTCGAACGGGCAGGGGGATTGACCCGCCCGGCCTATGCTTTGTCGCCGGGAATGGAAGGGTTCGATATCGGCCAACTGGTTGCTGAATACAGCCAACATGCCGATGCGCTGGACGCCCTGAAGGACCCGGCACGCAATCAGACCAGCTATCGGATCGGCAACGGTTACTACGACAGCCCTGATGCCGACGCGCTGTACCTGATGATCCGACGGTTTGCGCCGAAGCAGGTGATCGAGGTCGGCTGTGGCAACTCGACCCGCGTAACCCGTCAGGCAATCATTGACGGTGGGCTGGACACGCGGATCACTGCAATTGATCCATACCCGCGGGCAGATATCGCGCATGTTGTGGACCACTTCGAACAGAAACGGCTCGAGGAAGTTGATCCGGCGCTGTTCGATCAGCTTGAGGCGGGCGATGTTCTGTTCATCGATTCCAGTCATGTGGTTCGGATGAGCAACGACGTAGCGCATTTGTTCTGCCGGATCATTCCGTCGCTGAAACCGGGCGTGGTGATCCATGTCCACGATGTTTTTCTGCCCTATGAATACCCTAAGCGTTTCTTCTACGACTGCCCGGGTTGGGGTGAGCAGTACGTGCTTCACGCCTTGCTGCAATCCGGCGCGTTTTCAATGCTTTGGCCCGGGTACTACTTGCAAAGGGACCGCCCTGATGCGGTTGAGGCGTTGCCATTTCTGAAAGAAGGACGGGCGCAAAGTATCTGGGTGCAAATCAAGGAAAAGTGATCCGGGCAGGCTGAGGCTCCGTACCCCTTTCCATAACAAGCTGGAGAGGAGAGAACAGCCATGTTTCGCCGCACATTCATGGGCGCCGCCGCCGCACTTGCACTTGCCCTGCCTGTAAAAGCGCAGGCCGCTGATATCGTGGACACCGCCGTTTCGGCCGGATCGTTCAACACGCTGGTTGCAGCTGTACAGGCCGCGGGTCTGGTCGACACGCTGAAAGGCGATGGTCCCTTCACCGTATTTGCGCCGATCGACGAAGCCTTTGCCGCGTTGCCCGAAGGTACGGTGGAAACCCTGTTGCTGCCGGAAAACAAGGATCAGCTGGTCGAAATCCTGACCTATCACGTGGTGCCGGCCAAGGTGATGTCGGGTGACATCGCAGGAAAGCGTGCCAAGGTTCTGACCGTACAGGGGGATCGTCTGAGCGTGAATGCAAGGAACGGTGTTAAGGTCAATGACGCCGAAGTGGTGCAGGCCGATATCGAAGCCAGCAACGGTGTGATTCACGTAATCGACGCAGTAATCCTGCCGGAATAACACCGTCCAGAACAGAAAAAAGCCCCGGTCTGACGGCCGGGGCTTTGTGCGTCAAACCAGTCTGACCTGAGTTCCGATCTGGACCAGAGGATACAGTTCCTCGACATGCTGATTGTAGAGACCAATACAGCCGGACGAACTTTGACGACCGATTTTGCGCGTATCATGGGTGCCGTGCACCAGATAAGCCGGCCAGTCCAGATACATGGCACGGGTGCCCAGTGGGTTGCCAGGATCGCCGCCTTCCATTCGAACAGGCAAAGAAGGATCACGCTCCCGCATAGATGCGGTTGGAGTCCAGCTTGGGAATTCGGTTTTGCGCACGATCTTGGTGTACCCGCGCTTGGTCAGTTCCTCGCTCATCGGAACTGAACTCGGGTACAGTTTATATGCCCCGTCCGGGCCCCAATAGTGCACTGCGCGGCTGGTGATATCGGCCAGCAGACAGCCAACTCCCAGTTCGTCGAAATGATCCTGCCAGTTCTGTTGTGAAAAGGAAGACACGTTGCGTCGCACCGGAAGTTGCGTGCTGATGGCATCTTCATCGGTTGGGAAAGCGTCGCTGCTTTGCGCACGCACGATAGCTGGCGTCGCCAGAAGTGACGCTGCGCCCAACAATGCAGTGCGGCGGTTCATGCGGGTATTTGACAAATTGGCCTCCGGTTCAGGAACTGCTCGAGCAATAATTTGCCATAAAGTATTGACCCTTGCCCCCGTTTTCTAGGGCGCTTGCTCTGAATTTATCGTGAAATCGAGAGTTTTGGCGGTGCTTCGCCGAAAAAAAACCCGACCTGTAAAAGGCCGGGTTCGGGATTTTCGCGTTTCAGCAGTGGATCAGTCCATTGCCTTAAAGTTGAACTCGCCACCTTCCTTGATGCCCGAGGGCCAGCGTGCGGTGACGGTTTTGGTGCGGGTGTAGAACTTGAAGCTGTCCGGACCGTGCTGGTTCAGGTCGCCGAACATCGATTTCTTCCAGCCGCCAAAGGTGTGGTATGCCAGCGGAACCGGGATTGGAACGTTGATACCGACCATGCCGATGTTGATCCGGCTGGCAAAGTCGCGCGCGGTGTCACCGTCGCGGGTAAAGATCGCGGTACCGTTGCCATATTCATGATCCATGGCCAGGCCAATCGCCTCTTCGTACGAACCAGCGCGGACAGTCGACAGAACCGGACCGAAGATTTCCTGTTTGTAGATGTCCATGTCGGGCGTGACGTTGTCGAACAGGTGCGGACCGACAAAGAAACCGTCCTCATAACCCTGCAGGCTGAAATCGCGATTGTCGACAACCAGCTTCGCGCCTTGCTCGACACCCGAGTTGATCAGGCCGAGGATACGCTCTTTCGCGGCGGCGGTCACAACCGGACCCATGTCCACGTCGTCACCTGCGGTGTAGGGGCCAACCTTCAGTTTCTCGATGCGCGGGATTAGCTTGTCGATCAGCGCGTCAGCGGTCTCTTCACCAACCGGCACGGCGACCGAAACGGCCATGCAGCGTTCACCCGCCGCGCCAAAACCTGCTCCGACCAGAGCGTCAGCCGCCTGATCCAGATCCGCGTCGGGCATGACGATCATGTGGTTTTTGGCGCCACCGAAACACTGAGCGCGTTTGCCATTGGCGGTTGCGCGGCTGTAGATGTACTGCGCGATTGGGGTCGAACCCACAAAGCTGACGCCCTGGATGATCTCGCTGTCGAGGATGGTATCCACGGCCTCTTTGTCGCCGTTCACAACCTGGAAGACGCCCTTGGGCAGACCGGCTTCAACGAACAGTTCGGCCAGCATCAGCGGAACAGAGGGGTCACGCTCGGACGGTTTCAGAACCACGGCGTTGCCGCAGGCCAGAGCCGGACCGACGTGCCACAGTGGCATCATCGCCGGGAAGTTGAACGGCATGATCGAGCCGACCACACCCAGAGGCTGACGCATCGAATACATGTCGATGCCGGGGCCTGCGCTGTCGGTGAATTCACCTTTCAGCATCTGCGGTGCACCTATGCAGTATTCGATCACTTCCAGACCGCGCTGCAGGTCGCCTTTTGCGTCCGGAATGGTTTTACCGTGCTCGCGGCTCAGCGCCTCGGCCAGCTTGTCCATGTCGCGGTTCATCAAGCCAACCATGGCCATCATCACGCGCGCACGCTTCTGCGGATTGGTTGCGCCCCATTGAGGCTGTGCTGCGGCGGCTGCCTCGATGGCGGCGGTGGTCTCTGCAACACTGGCCATCGGACAGCGGTACTGAACCTCGCCGGTTGCCGGGTTGAAAATGTCGTCGAAACGACCAGAGGTTCCGGCGGTCATCTCGCCATTCAGAAAGTGGGTCAGATCTTGCATCGATAGCTCCTCCGATAGACTTGAGCGCACAATAGGCTTGCAGAAATTTCGTGAACAGAGGCAATATCTCAAAAGAGCTTTGCAAAAATGCAAAAGGTGACACATGAACCCAAACTGGGATGACATGCGGGTTTTTCTGGCAGTCGCGCGCGAGGAAAGCCTGTCTTCCGCCGGGCGCATCCTGAAGATAGACCCGGCCACGGTCGGACGGCGCATTGCCCGGCTTGAGGCGACTCTGGACGCAACATTGTTCACAAAGTCCCAACAGGGATATGTGCTGACAGCGACGGGGGAACGTCTGCTGGATCACGGTCTGCAGGCCGAAGAAGCGATGCGTGCGGCGGCGGGTGCCGTGGTGGGCTCGACCAAGTCGCTCAGTGGTCAAATCCGGATCGGCGCGCCTGACGGTAGCGCGAATTACCTGTTGCCGCAGGTCTGTGCGAAAATCAGCGATGCCAATCCCGATCTGGACATTCAGATTCTGGCCTTGCCGCGGATCATCAACCTGTCCCGGCGCGAGGCGGATATGGCCGTGACCGTCAGTGCGCCAACCGCTGGAAAGCTGCTGGTCAAAAGGGTCAGCGATTACAAGCTGCATTTGGTGGCGACGCAGGATTACTTGGACCGCCACGATCCCATCTACACCGTCGCCGATCTGATGGGGCACCGGTTGATTGGGTATATCCCGGACATGATCTTCGATCGCGAATTGGACTATCTCAATGATATCGGCATTGACCGTGTCGCGCTTGCATCGAATTCCGTCTCGGTTCAGTTGCGTCAGGTAACGCTGGGCACTGGGGTGTGCGTGGCCCATGACTTCACTTTGCCGTTTCACCGAAACCTAAAGAAAATCTTGACGGATCAAGTGAGTTTAACCCGAAGTTTTTATCTTGTCCGGCATCAGGGGGATCAGCGCAATGAACGGTTGAACCGATTTGCCGACGCTCTGACACAGGGCATCCGTGACGAAATTGCGCGGCTTGAAGCCGATGCTGATGCTTGACAGGTCGACCCAATCGCGCAACGCTTTGGAATAAGATTATTATTTCGGAGGTGTTCTTCATGCTCGTACAGGCCATTCTGACATCTAAGTCTACAGAAGGCGTGGTGACGGTCGAACCTTCGGCGACAGTCTCAGAAGCTTCGAAGATTCTAGCAGAAAAACGTATCGGTACCGTTATCGTGTCGGAGGACGGTGGGCAAACGGCATCGGGCATTCTGTCCGAACGTGATATCGTTCGCGAATTGGCCGCAAGTGGTAGCGGATGTCTGAACCAGCCGGTCAGCGCCTACATGACGCAAGACCTGATCACGACGACGCGGCAGGCAACAGTTCAGGATATCATGGCCCGCATGACCGAAGGCCGCTTTCGCCATATGCCCGTGGTTGAAGACGGCAAGCTGGTTGGAATTGTGACGCTTGGCGACGTGGTCAAGGCACAACTGGCGGAATTGGCGATGGAAAAAGATGCGTTGCAGGGCATGATTATGGGCCATTGACGGCCCGGACCACCGAACTGATAGCTTGCACCTGCATCAAGTTTATGTTTGCTTGCGCAGAAATTTTATTGCGCAGGAGGGCGTGATGCGGGTGGGATTATATCCTGGAACCTTTGACCCGATCACTTTGGGCCATATCGATATTATTCGCCGCGCCTCGGCACTAGTGGATAAGCTGGTGATCGGCGTCGCCATCAACCGCGACAAGGGGCCGATGTTTGCTCTGGAAGAGCGCGTTGCCATGATCGAGGCGGAGTGCGCGTTTCTGTCCGAACAGACCGGGACCGAGATTGTTGCCCATCCCTTCGAAAACCTGCTGATCGATTGTGCCCGTGATGTCGGGGCGCAGATCATCGTGCGCGGTCTGCGGGCCGTGGCGGATTTCGAGTATGAGTTTCAGATGGTTGGCATGAACCGTGTGCTGGATAACTCGATCGAAACCGTGTTCCTGATGGCTGAAGCCCGGCATCAGGCGATTGCCTCGAAACTGGTGAAAGAGATTGCGCGGCTGAACGGGGACGTGTCGAAATTCGTCACGCCCCAGGTCAATGACGCGCTGCGAGAAAAGCTAGGCTAGGGCACCCATCGCGGCGGCCGTGTCCAGCATCCGGTTCGAGAAACCCCATTCGTTGTCGTACCACGCCAGCACGCGCACCAGCGTGCCGTCGGTGACTTTGGTTTCTGCCAAGGATACGGTCGAACTGTGGGCATCGTGGTTGAAGTCCACTGATACCAGCGGGCGGTTTTCCGCGGCCAGAACGCCGGGGATTTTGGCAGCGGCTTCAACAAACAGCGCGTTGACCTCGTCTTCGGTGGTGGGGCGCGAAACCTCGGCCACCAGATCCACAACCGATACGTTGGGGGTAGGGACGCGGATCGCCTGACCGGTCAATTTTCCTGCCAGTTGCGGCAGAACCAGACCCACGGCTGCAGCGGCACCTGTTGTGGTCGGGATCATCGACAAAGCTGCAGCCCGCGACAAGTAGGGGTCCTTGCCCGCAGTATCGTGAACCGGTTGGCTTGCAGTATAGGCGTGAACGGTGGTCATGTTGCCGTGCACGATGCCCAGCCCTGCATCCAGTGCGGCGGCAACGGGGGACAGGCAGTTCGTGGTGCAGGAAGCGTTCGACACCACGGTGTCTTCGGCTGCCAGTTCGTGTTCGTTCACACCGAACACGACCGTTTTGACTGCTCCATCTCCGCGAGCGGGAGCCGAGATCAGAACTTTTTTCGAGCCGTTTTTTAGGTGACGTTCGGCGGCCTCGCGCGTGCGGAACACGCCAGTGCATTCCAGAACCACGTCGACATCCGACCAGTTCAGCGCCTCGGGGTCGCGCTCGCTGGTTAGGCGGATGGGGCCGGCGCCAACGTCCAGGCCCGCTTCGGACAATGTGACCGTGTTGGGATAGCGGCCATGCACGCTGTCAAATTCGAACAGATGTGCGTTCATTTCCGGCTTAGCCAAGTCGTTGATCGCGACGATTTCCACGTCTGTGCGCCCCGTCTCCATCACCGCGCGCAGCACGCCGCGTCCGATCCGTCCGAATCCGTTGATTGCCAGCTTGAGTGTCATTTTCTGCTCCGTCCGAATGTCGGCTAAATATGGTTAGCGCTAACATCGTCAGATAAACGGAAATGTCAAGAAAAACCTCTGTCAGCGCCAGATGGCGACCCAGTCCAGAAAGGCGTACAGCTTTTTTCCGAGGAAGATCAAATGCTCGGGGCCAAAGAATGCGTAGTCGATAATGATCGCACCGAGGATCAAGAGGCCGAGCCAGATAGCGATTTGGTTGGTCATTGCGGCCCCGAACGAAAATGCCCGCCCAGATAACCTGAGCGGGCAAAAAGGTTCAAGATTTCAAACCGGTCTTAGTTAAGGCGGCCCATCGCAACGGCGACGTCAGCCATACGGACCGAGAAGCCCCATTCGTTGTCATACCAAGCCAAAACGCGAACCAGTCGGCCATCGACAACGCGAGTCTGATCTGGTGCGAAGATGGAGCTTTCCTCGGTGTGGTTGAAATCGGTCGAGACCAGCGGAGCGGGTTCATAGCCCAGAACACGCTGCATCGGGCCTTGTGCGGCTTCGCGGGCAATTTCGTTGACTTCCTCAACGGTGACGTCGCGCGAGGCGCGGAAAGTCAGGTCCACGGCCGAGACGTTCGGGGTGGGTACGCGGATGGCGGAACCGTCCAGGCGACCTTTCAGGTTCGGCAGAACCTCACCCAGAGCCTTAGCGGCACCAGTCGAGGTCGGGATCATCGACATAGCTGCAGCGCGAGCGCGGTACAGGTCGCTGTGACGACGGTCCAAAGTAGGCTGGTCGCCGGTATAGGCGTGGATCGTGGTCATGATACCGTTTTCGATGCCGACACCTTCGTCCAGCACCTTGGCAAGCGGAGCAAGGCAGTTCGTGGTGCAGGATCCGTTCGAGACCATATTATCATTTGCAGTCAAAGTGTTGTGGTTCACTCCGAACACGATGGTCTTGTCGACATTCTTGCCCGGAGCGGACAGTAGAACTTTGCCAGCGCCACGTTCAAGGTGCGTTTTCGCCTTGGTGCCGTCATTGAACTTACCGGTGCATTCCAGAACGACGTCGCAACCTTCCCAGTCCAGCTCGTTCATGTCGTAAGTCGAGAACATTTCCATCGGGCCGCGTCCCAGATCCATGGTGTTGCCATTGATGGCGATGTCGCGGGGAAAACGGCCATGAATGCTGTCATACTTCAATAGATGCGCGCTTGTTTCCAACGGGCCGGTCGCATTGACCTTGATCACTTCGATGTCGTTACGGCCTGACGCGGCGATGTGCGACAGGGTGCAGCGGCCGATGCGGCCAAAACCATTAATACCGACCTTTATGGTCATGTGACGTCTCCAAATGCGCTTGCGTTGCAGGCCATATAGCGGCGATTTCTGAATCTCAAAAGAGTAAAAGCGGCATAATTTTAAGGTGTTAGCGCAAACCTCACGAGATTGCGCTAACGCTTGCGCTAGCTGAGGGATCGGGTAGGGTCCGTTTGCGGCAGGAGACAGGAAAGGATGCGCGATGAGCGGTCTGTTGGCCCTTTTGGATGATGTGGCGGGGATCGCCAAGGTCGCGGCGTCCTCGGTGGATGACGTCGTTGCGGCGGCGGGCAAGGCCGGGGCCAAGACGGCGGGAGTGATCATTGACGATGCGGCGGTTACTCCGAAATACGTTCAGGGCTTTGCACCGGCGCGTGAGTTGCCGATCATCTGGCGCATTGCGCGGGGCTCGGTGTTCAACAAGATCGTGCTGTTGTTGCCGGTGGCGCTGTTGCTGGCCAATTTCGCGCCGTGGCTGATCACGCCTTTGCTTATGTTGGGCGGGTCGTATTTGTGTTTCGAGGGGGCCGAGAAGATTTTCCACGTCCTGTTCCCGCATGGAAGCCATGCCATCGACGAAGACATGAACGTGCGCGACCCCGGACATCTGGAGGAACAGAAGGTCAGGGGGGCCATCAAAACAGATTTTATCCTGTCGGCTGAGATCATGACCATTGCACTGGCGGCCATTGAAGCTCCGAATCTGTGGATGCAGGCCGCGACGCTGGCGGTTGTGGGGATTGGTGTGACAATTGCGGTTTATGGATCGGTCGCGCTGATCGTGAAGATGGACGACGTAGGCCTGTACCTGGCGCAGAACGCGCCGACACCTATTGGGCGTGGATTGGGGCGCGGTCTGGTCAAAGCGATGCCGGGCGTGATGAAAACTCTGTCGATTGTCGGAACTGCTGCAATGCTGTGGGTCGGCGGATCAATTGTCATTCACGGGATGGAAGTTCTGGGCTTTGGCTGGCTCGGCCATCACATCCACGACTGGGCCTATGCGATTGGGCATTCGGTTTCGGAACAGTGGGTGGGCGCTGTGGAATGGATTTCCAAAGCTGCGATGGACGGCGTGTTTGGTCTGGCCTGGGGGTTTGTTTTGATCCCGGTTGCAACCAAGGTCATGGGGCCGTTGTTCAACAGGAAAGCTGAACACTAAGATGCAGCATTTCCGCTTAGAAACCTTAATAGATGGGCCTATCATCCGAGAAATTGGATCACGCGGGTCCTCTCGGAGCGGTGCATCTTCGCTTCTCTCTGCACTGAGCATTGCCGCCGACGAAGTGCCGTTTGATGAAGAAGAACTCTACGGATTCTTACATTTTCGTATTGATACCGCACTCAAGGTACAGAAGCGTAGTCATTGGTCGGGCGGACGAGTTTACAACACTTTGACCGGGCAATCGGCAACTTACGTTCCCCTTTCAGGTACACATCTTCGCCAAGCGTTGTCTTGTATCGGCTTGGAACCACCCAAGAAAGTGGTGGTGCAAGGACGGTATGAGTTGCGATTGGATTACGCTCTGAAAGCCTATGATGCGCTCAAACTGAAGGTTAAGACTGGATCCAAATGAAAAGGGCGGCCAAAGCCGCCCTTTGCTCTGTTCTTCGTGATTGGCTTACAGGCCCAGCAGTTCCTTGACTTTGGCAACCGTTGCCTCTGCGGTGATGCCGAAGTGCTTGTAAAGATCACCCGCCGGAGCAGACGCGCCAAAGCCCGACATGCCGATGAAACCGGCCTTGGCTTCGCGGCCACGCTCGCCCAGCAGCCAGCGGTCCCAGCCACCGGCGCGAACTGCGGCCTCGATACCGACGCGCACGGCACCTGCGGGCAGAACGCGCTTGCGGTAGGCTTCGTCCTGCTCGGCGAATAGTTCCATACAGGGCATGGAGACAACGCGGGTGCCAATGCCTTCGGCCTCGAGCATGGCCTTGGCTTCCATCGCCAGCGAAACTTCCGAACCGGTCGCAATCAGGATGGCCTGACGCTTGCCTTCGGCTTCGGCCAGAACGTAAGCGCCTTGTGCAACTAGGTTCTTGGCTTTGTGCTGGGTCCGTACGGTAGGCACGCCCTGACGGGTCAGCGACAGGACCGAGGGGCTGTCCTTGAAGGTCAGCGCCAGCTCCCAGGCTTCGGCGGTCTCAACCGTGTCGGCAGGGCGGAACACATAGGTGTTCGGCGTTGCGCGCGAGATGGCCAGATGCTCGACCGGCTGGTGCGTCGGGCCGTCTTCGCCCAGACCGATCGAGTCGTGGGTCATCACGAAGACCGACGGTATTTTCATCAGCGCTGCCAGTCGCATGGACGGACGGGCATAGTCGGTGAAGGCCATGAACGTACCGCCATAGGGGCGGATGCCGCCATGCAGCGCCATGCCGTTCATCGCGGCGGCCATGCCGTGTTCACGAATACCGTAGTGGATGTAACGGCCCTTGCGGTTTTCCGGCAGGAACACGCCCATATCGGCCGACTTGGTGTTGTTCGACCCGGTCAGGTCAGCCGAGCCGCCAACGGTCTCGGTCATGATCGGGTTCACGACGTTCAGAACCTTTTCAGACGAGGCGCGGGTGGCCAGTTTCGGCTGGTCTTCCGACATCTGTTTCTTGAACGCGCGAATGGCACCGGCCAGTTTCTTCGGCGCTTCGAACGAATAGGCGCGGTTGAACTCGGCCTGCTTGCGCTCGGACAACTGCGCGAAACGCTCTTCCCACGCGGCGCGCTCAGCGACACCGCGGGTGCCGATGGCCTCCCACGCGGATTTCACGTTGGCCGGGACTTCGAACGCGTCATGAGGCCAGCCATAACCGTCTTTGGCTGCTTTCAGCTGTTCCTGATCCGTCAAAGCGCCGTGGCCTTTGGACGTATCCTGCGCCGCGTGACCCAGAGCAATGTGACTTTCACAGGCGATCATGGTCGGCTTGTTCGACTTTTTCGCCTGAACAATGGCCGCGTCGATGGCTTTGGGGTCGTGGCCGTCGATCTCAATCACATGCCAGCCCGAGGCTGCGAAGCGGCGCACCTGATCAGTGCGGTCGGCCATATCGACGGTGCCGTCGATGGTAATGTTGTTGTTGTCCCAGAATACGATCAGCTTGCTCAGCTCATGACGACCCGCCAGAGTGATAGCTTCTTGGCTGACGCCTTCCATCAGGCAACCGTCGCCCGCGATCACGTAAGTATAGTGATCCACGACCTTCTTGCCGTAATGCGCGCGCTGAATTTCTTCGGCCATGGCAAAGCCCACAGCGTTTGAGATGCCCTGACCCAGCGGACCGGTTGTGGTTTCGATCCCATCGACCAGGAAATTTTCCGGGTGGCCTGCGGTTTTCGCTCCCAGTTGGCGGAAGTTCTTGATCTCGTCCAGCGTGACGTCAGCATGACCCGTGAGATAGAGCAGCGAATAGATTAGCATCGAGCCATGACCCGCCGAAAGGATGAATCGGTCGCGATCAGGCCAGTTCGGGGCCGAGGCATCGAATTTCAGGTGCTTTTCGAACAGCACGGTCGCAACGTCGGCCATGCCCATCGGCATGCCGGAATGGCCGGAATTGGCGGCGGCGACGGCGTCAAGGGTCAGGGTGCGGATGGCCGCAGCTTTGTCCCAGTGTTCAGGATTGGCATTGCGCAGCGCAGTCAGGTCCACGGGCGTTGTTCCTTTGGATTACAGGCAGATGGGCGCTCAATACCATCCGGCCCCCAAAGTGCAAGCAGAACTGGGCAATCTGGCCGAGGTGTGGTTCAAGAAAGTGGCCCAAGTTGTTGAAAGCAAACAGTGGGTATTTTCTGTCTCGTTGGGTTAGACTAGGGCAAGACGCGGCTTGTGTTGATTCGGACACAGGCGCAATACAAGGAACCTTGGTTAAGAGGTGGCAGGGGCATGAGCCAGATCGAAGAACTACAGCGCCGTATCATTGCCGCAATGGATCGGATCGGAACGGGTGTCGAGGCGCTGCGGGATGTAGCACCGGCCAGCGGCGGTGCGGATGACACCCTGCGCGCGGCACTGGACGATGAACGCGTTGCAAATGCGCAGTTGGAAGAACGTCTGAAATCGCTGAAGGAACGCCACGAGCAGGAAGTCGATGCCATGCGCGCCGATATGGAAAACCTGCGGACGGCGCCGATAGAAGATCCTGAAAATGGCGCGTTACGGGAACAGTTGGCTGCAGCAACTGCAAAGCTGGCTTCGGTCGAGGCTGCCCGCGCTGAATTGGCGGCGGCTAAGGCAGCGTTGGAAAACCAGGATGAACTTGCAGCGCTCAAGGCTGAAAACGCACAATTGGCAGCCGCCGTCAGCGCGGCGCAAGAGGTCGAGGCTGAAAATGCGCGTCTTCGGTCAGAACTGGCCGACAGCGAGCGGGTGGCCGAGTTGAGCGCCGAGTTGGACATGCTACGCGCGGAACGCGCCAGCCACGGCGCGGCGATGTCGCGTCTGGATGACGATCTGCAGCGGATGCGTAAGGCGAATGAGCAATTGCGCCAATCGGTCGACGAATTGCGGGCCGCGGCCGAAGACGGCTTGCCCGATGCCGATCTGCTCAACCGCGCCACGGTGGCCGAGCTTGAGGCGACGCGCGCCGCGCAAGCGACGGATGCGGCCGAGGCACACGCGGTTCTGGCTCGGCTTGAACCGCTGTTGTCGCAGGCGAAACTGGCGGAAGGAGAGGTTGAATAATGCCCGAAGTGACCATTCAAATCGGTGGGCGCGGCTTTGAAGTCTCGTGCCAGGAAGGCGAAGAGGCGTTTCTGCATTCCGCAGCCAAGATGCTGGATGATGAGGCGCAGGTCCTATCCGATCAGATCGGCCGAATGCCGGAATCCCGGATGTTGCTGATGGCCGGTCTGATGCTGGCGGACAAGACCGCTGGAACGGATGAAAAATTACATGCTCTCGAAGGTAAACTGGCCGCGGTTGAGGCAGAGTTGCAAGCGCTCAGAAAAATGCCGCAGCCAGAACCCGAACGGATTGAGGTGGCAGTGGTGCCACCCTCGGTGACAGACACTCTGGCGGAGTTAGCCGCACGGGCCGAAGCCCTGGCTTCGGTGGTCGAAGAAAGGTCTTCGGAATGAACGCCGTCAGAACTCTGACTTTTGCTGCGATGATGACACTGCCCGCCGGAGTGGCTGTGGCTGAAATCGACATTCTACCGGTGACATTTACCTGTGAAAACGGAGTTCCGCTGGAGGTCGCCTATTTCAATGCGCCAGACGGGTCCAGTGCGGCGGCGATGATCGTCGACAATCAACTGGTCACGCTGCGGCAAGCCCAAAGCGGGTCCGGTATCCGTTACGAGTCTGCGGGAGAGGTAGGGACTTACATCCTGCGTTCCAAAGGCTGGGACGCCACGGTGAGCTTTCTGGCGACAGGTTCGGATGCCGCCAGTGAGCAAATCATTTTACAAAACTGCAGCAGTCGCTGATCAGGCGTTCGCCTCGCGGATTTTGTCTGCGGCTTCTTTGTTGTAGCCGACGCCGTTGTCGTCAAACAGCGTATCCAGCTCGCCCGACAGGGTCATTTCGGTGATGATGTCGCAACCGCCGACGAATTCGCCTTTGACGAATAGCTGCGGCACGGTTGGCCAGTCGGAATAATCCTTGATGCCCTGACGCACATCTTCATCGGCCAGAACGTTCACGTCGGTATATTCCACACCCATGTAGTTCAGCACACCGGCCACGCGGGACGAAAACCCACACTGCGGCATTTCCTTGGTGCCTTTCATGTACAGCACCACGTCGTTGGCTTTGACGGTTTCGTCGATCTGAGTTTTAACGTCGCTCATCTTGCTTGTCCTTTTCACCCGCATCCGGGTCGGTCGTTTCATTCTGTGACGGGTCAGAGGACCATCCTTCTTCCTCCAACCGTCGGTGTTCGGCTTGCGCCAGGGCCAGCGGATCCAGCCCGTATCTTTCGATGCCGCCGATCTTGCTGATTTTGTCCGGATCGGGACGCATGTCGGCGAGGTTACGTTTTCTGTTCCGCTTCACATAGGCTTCGATCAGCGCGGCGGCAACTACCAATGCTGCGGGTACACCTATCCAGAACAGCCAGCCACTCATTTTAGGCACTCACCTTTTGCGTCGTTCGTACTCGCGCCGCCTCATTTTCCTTGCGACACGCCAATATCTGGGCCCGTATTTTAGCAGTCTTGGTAGATCACAAAACAAGATCGCTAACGAGTAGACTATGTCGAAGACCAGATAAGTTAGTCGTAGCAGAACCCATCCGATCGGTTCGTCCACTATTCAGGCGCTTTCGTCGTCAGTGCCAGTGCGTGCAGATCGCCATCCGGGCCGTCCATCTTACCTTTCAGCGCTGCATAGACCGCACGTTGCTGCTGGACTCGGTTTTTGCCGCGAAAGCTCTCATCCACGACCATGGCAGACATATGCACGCCGTCATGCCCGCCGACTTGAATTTCCGCATCCGGAAAGGCTTCGCGCAGCAGGTGTTCGATTTCGTGGGCGCTCATCGGCATGTAGGTAACTCCTGAAGGTCTTTCCCAAGATGTAGAGCGCCAGGGCGGGGCGTGCAAGGGTGTGAAAGGGGGCTGAAAACGACAAAACCCGCGTCTATCGGGACGCAGGTTTTGCGATCAGTAGGTGATCAGCGTTCAGGCCACGGCCTCAGCAAAGCTGTTACGGAAAGTGGCGGTCAGTTCCTCGAGCGAAGCCTCGGAGTTGCCAATACGCACGCTGTCGCCGGTAAAGCGGCCAACAGAGACCAGCGGTACGCCAGCCTGACCTGCTGCGATCATCAGTGCCTCGGCCTGATCGAAGTTGCAGGCCACCAGGTAACGGGCCTGATCCTCTCCGAACAGAAATGCAGTAGAAGCCTCATCAAGGTGAACCCCCACGCCGGCGGCCTCGGCCAGCTCGAACGCTGCCAGTGCCAAACCGCCATCGCCCAGATCGGTACAGGCCTTGATCATCTTGCGATTGGCGCGGATGAACTCGCCGTTACGCTTTTCCGCGTCCAGATCGACATGCGGCGCGTCGCCGTCTTCGCGGTTGAACACTTCGGCCAGCAGGGCTGACTGACCCAGATGGCCATGGGTTTCACCGATGACCAGCGTGACGTGGCCTTCACGGACTTCATTGCCGATGATTTCGTCGGTGTGATTCAGCAGACCAACCGCACCGATGGTCGGGGTGGGTAGGATCGCCTGACCGTCGGTTTCGTTATACAGCGACACGTTGCCTGACACGATGGGCATGTCCAGCGCGGCAACCGCCTCGCCGATACCCTGAATGGCGCCGACGAACTGGCCCATGATTTCGGGCTTTTCGGGGTTGCCGAAGTTCAGGTTGTCGGTGGTTGCCAGTGGTTTCGCACCCACGGCGGTCAGGTTGCGATAGGCTTCGGCGACCGCCTGCTTGCCGCCTTCGACTGGGTTGGCGCGCACATAGCGCGGGGTGACGTCACTGGTGAATGCCAGCGCCTTGTCGGTGCCGTGCACGCGAACCATGCCCGCACCCAGACCCGGCGTGCGGGCGGTGTCAGCCATGACCATCGTGTCATATTGTTCGTAGACCCACTGTTTGCCCGCGTAGTTGGGCGAGGCGAGCAGGGCGCGCAGGCCGTCGATCGGGTCGATCTGAGGCACCTCGGCAAGTTCTTCAGCCTCGGGCGTTGCCACCCAAGGGCGGTCATATTCCGGTGCGGTCGACGAGAGCTTGGACAGAACCAGATCGGCTTTGACCTCTCCGTTATGGACAATCAGGAAGCGGTCTTCGGCAATGGTTTCGCCTACGATGGCAAAGTCCAGGTCCCATTTTTCGAATACAGCGCGGGCCTCGGCCTCAAGCTCGGGCTTTAGAACCATCAACATGCGTTCTTGAGATTCCGACAACATCATCTCATAAGCGGTCATGTTTTCTTCGCGCTGGGGGACGTTCTCTAAGTCCAGACGCACGCCCAGACCGCCTTTGTCACCCATTTCCACCGCGGAACAGGTCAGACCCGCTGCGCCCATGTCCTGGATTGAGATTACGGCCCCGGTCCGCATCAATTCCAGCGTGGCTTCCATCAGGCGCTTTTCAGTGAATGGGTCGCCGACCTGAACTGTGGGACGCTTTTCTTCGATTGTGTCGTCGAACTCAGCCGAAGCCATGGTTGCGCCGCCCACGCCGTCACGACCGGTCTTGGCACCCAGATAGACGACAGGCATACCGACGCCCGAAGCTGCCGAGTAGAAAATCTTATCGCTGTCGGCCAATCCTGCAGCAAACGCGTTCACCAGACAGTTACCGTTATAGGCCGGGTGGAATCTCACCTCACCACCTACGCAGGGCACGCCGAAGCAGTTGCCATAGCCGCCGATGCCTTCGACCACACCGTTTACCAGTTGGCGGGTCTTGTGATGGCCGGGCTCGCCGAAGGACAAAGCGTTCATAGACGCGATGGGACGCGCGCCCATGGTGAAGACGTCGCGCAGGATGCCGCCGACACCCGTCGCCGCACCCTGATAGGGTTCGATGTAGGACGGGTGGTTGTGGCTCTCCATTTTGAAGACCACCGCCTGACCGTCGCCAATGTCGACAACACCCGCGTTCTCACCCGGTCCGCAGATCACCTGAGGGCCCGAGGTGGGCAGGGTACGCAGCCATTTCTTGGACGACTTATAGGAACAATGCTCGTTCCACATGGCCGAAAAGATGCCCAGTTCGGTGAAGGTCGGCTCGCGCCCGATGATCTCGAGGATCATGTCGTATTCGTCGGGCTTGAGCCCGTGTGCGGCGATCAGATCGGGTGTGATTGCGGGCTCTTGCATCTTCTGTCCTGTGTCCAAGTGGGCCGAGATTGCGCGCCTTTTAGGGCAAGGGCGCGCCCGTGGAAAGGGTTAAGACCCGCAAGGCATAGTTTGACGCGGGCCAAAGGTAAAAAAACGGCCGCCCGGTGCGTTGAGCAGGGCGGCCATTATGGTCTTTCAGGTATCTTCGTTTTACTCCGGCGCGCCGTGAGCGGAACCGGTTTTTTGACCCTGCTGTTCGGCTTGCTGGTTGGCGGCTTCACCGGCAGCAGCCCCGATGGCGGCTTTTTGTTCCTCAGTGAGGTGATCGGCGTCGTCCAGTCCAGGGATCGCTACGCGCACCTCGCGGCGGGCAAAGTCGATGCCGTTTTCCTTGAACGCGGCCTTCACGCGATTGAAGATTTCCTTGCGCAGGGTGAACTGCTTGCCCGGCTTGGCCATGAACTTGCCACGGATGATCATGCCAACATCGTCAAAGTCAAACACGCCTTGCGACTTGAAGGGCTGCAGGAACCCATCCTTGTGGGTTTCGTCTTCCATCATCTCAGCACCGATCTTCTTGAAGATCTTCTTCACCTTGTTGGGGTCGGTGTCGAATGGCACGGTGAACTTCAGTTTCATGATGACCCAGTCGCGGCTGTAATTGGTCAACTTCTGGATTTCACCGTAAGGGATGGTGTGAACCGGACCGCGGTGGTGACGCAGTTGCATCGAGCGGATCGAGATTTTCTCGACCGTTCCGGTGGTGCCTCCGACATCCACATATTCGCCAACCCGGAAAGCATCATCCACCAGAAAGAAAATGCCGCCGACGATGTCAGCCACCAGTTTCTGGGCGCCAAAGCCGATGGCCAGACCCAACACACCAGCACCGGCCAGAAGCGGGGTGATATTGATTCCCAATGCCCCAAGGGCAAGCAGGACAAAAATCACCGCGATGGCAGCCTGCGCGGTCACTCTCAGCAGCGGCAGAACCGTTGCCAGACGCGAACCGCCTGAACCACCGCCTTCACCAGCCTCTTCGTCAGGGCTTTGCTCGGCTGCAGTTTGTTCTTTCGCCAGACGTCGGTTGATCCAGAGCGAGACGACCTCGTTCAGGATGTAGCCGACAGCGATGATGATGAAGAACTGGATCAGCTTGCTACCGGATTCGGCGCCTCCACCTGCGATTTCCTGCAGGTCCAGATCCCATGCCCTGGCAATCATCAGGATGACCAGAATGCCAGCCAAAACCCGGCCAATGCGGATATAACTGCGTTTGGTGGATTTATACGCCCGCTCGGCCACGGGGCCTTCGCCCTGCATCGGAGGTTGAAGATGGCGCACCAAACCGCGGATCAACGTGTCCAGCGCTGGCGCGATCAGCAGCCAGAACATGGTGGTGTAGTGAGCGCCCTGAACCAGCATATGCAGGTAAACCGGGTTGCGCTGTGCGACAAGGAATTCGACAAGCAACCAGATCACCGCCGACACGCCGATGGCGAAATAGGGGTAATAATGAGCAACTTCTTCGTCGAACTTGGTGTGATCGGGGTCTGTGCCCAACATCATTTGCGAAAGCCCCTCACGGGCTTTCCAGGCTATTACGCCAATATAGATGTGGGTCGCAGCGTTCAGCCAGAATCCGATACGTGTTTCACGGCCGGTAATGCCGTTCAGTTCGTTGAAATGAAGAATGAACAGCGTGAAACCGATCAGGAACAGAAGGCCAATCAGATTACGGTGCAGGTATTTCGCCCAATGATCATCAATATTCACCAGCCGATAGTGCGGTTTGTTCGGAGCCAGAATGAACCGCGAGGCGGCAGCTCCCAATCGGGGAATCCAGATCAGGTAGAAAACAAAGGGCGCGGCGTAGATGATTTGTTCGGGCGTCAGAAGGCCGCGTCCCAGCGCTCGGATAACGACGTAAAACACGACAAGTCCTGCGATTTCGCGGCAGAAACGGCGGAACAGGTATCTGACTGCCCCCCACAGGTCGTTTTCATCGGCCGCTTCAACCCCGCGAAGCCAATTGCGGGTAAGGAAGCCGAACAGCTTTTCCGCAACGAACCCGACGACTAGGACGCTTAAGATCAAGCCCAAAAGAGATAGTGCGCCGGTGGTCCCAAAGGTGCCGACAAAGGTCTCGACCGCTTGAACCTGCGCTGTGAAAAGGTTCGGTATGGTGACCGCAACATGCGTCCACGACGCCACCATTTCGGCCCAAATCTCGTTGATTTCAGTTATCGGGTCTTCACGATCCGCTGCCTCAGCGGCGTGTTTTTCTGCGACCGCATCCAGACGCTCCAACAAAATGGCGCGAACTTGATCGTCAGACATACGCGCGACCAGATCGTCGACCTGTTCAGGTGTCAGGTCTTCGGGAATGCTCACAGGGGCTGTGGAACCGGTCGAGCCGTTGCTCTGCGCCAAAACAGGCCCGGTCAGGCAAACAACGGAGATTATCACCAGCAATAGGCGAAAGGGCTGAAACATCGAATCTGTCCTCGAACACAAGTCTTCGTGATTTTTTTCGTGATCATAGGTCTAAGTGCCCGGAAATCACAGAAGTTTTGGCAATCGGACTGGCACAAGTGGCCTTAAGCCAAAAAAAAGGCCGAGCACTAAGCTCGGCCGTAGTCCAACAGGGAGGTATGAAGATGATGAGCGTTTCAGCATCACCGCCTTCGAGTGCTCATTTAGGGATCAGTTTGTGAACGATCAAGATTTTTCAGACTGATTACTTGTCATGCCCGCTATGCTGCGTGCGCATAGCTAGAGTTTTCCCATCTGCTTCAACTGCTTGCGTTGGGCGATGATCTCATCCTGAACAAAGTCACGGAAGGCTTCGACGCGTTTGGAATGGCGCAATTCTTCGGGGTAGGCGAGATAGACGGGAACGTCTGCGGTTTCGATATCTGACAGGATCGGAACAAGATGCGGAAAATCCTGCGTCACGTAATCCGGCAGCACGCCGATGCCCAGATTATGAAGCACGCCCTGCAGAACACCGAAATAGTTGTTCACGGTCAGCAGCGAACCGGGGTTATACGTCATCAAGTGCCGTACCATCGAGGCGCTTGCACCGACCTGTGGGGCCGAGGGCGTCTGACAAATTAGTCGATGGTCCTTGATTTCGTCCAGTGACTCCAGCATCCCGCCATGCGTTTCGATGTATTCCTGGGTCGCGTACAGCATCATCTGCACGGTCATCAGCCGCTTGCGGACCAGATCGGCCTGGCTGGGTTCTTTCATGCGAATAGCGACGTCGGCTTCGCGCATGGGCAGGTCCAGCACACGCTCTTCCAGCATCAGGTCTATGTTGAGGTCAGGATACTGCTCGTACAGTTTCGGCAGGCGAGGGGCCAGCCAGAGCGTACCGAAGCCAAAAGTGGTGGTGACCCGCAGCACGCCAAAGACTTCTTCTTCGCTGTCGCGGATACGGGCGGCAGCGGCGTCCAGTCTTTTTGACATGGCCGAAGTTGCATCGAACAGCAACTCACCCTGTTCGGTCAGGATCAGACCGCGTGCGTGTCGGTGAAACAGAGTCGAATCGAGCGACTCTTCCAGTGCTCTGATCTGTCGGCTGACGGCCGATTGTGACAGATTCAGCTTGTCACCCGCATGAGTCAGGCTGCCTGCATCCGCCACCGCGTGAAATATTCTAAGCTTGTCCCAATCCATCGCCGCAACTTTCGTTATTCCTCGGAACGCCTATATGAAATAGGTAACAACTTCCACATTCAAACGCTGAAATCCTTAGGATTCAGAGGATAAAACCTATGCAGGTCAGATATTATGACCTAAAATGGGTGAAAAAGTAGCACACTGATCTGACGAGGGGAGGCGTCTGATGAGTCAGCCACAAATATCGTTGAGTGACCGGTTCGATCTGGAAAAGAACCCAGTCCTTTTGAACGGGACGCAAGCGCTTGTGCGTCTGATGCTGATCCAAAAGGCGCGGGACACGCGGGTGGGGTTGAACACGGCGGGTCTGGTGACCGGTTATCGCGGGTCGCCGCTGGGTGCCGTGGACCAGCAGATGACGAGAGCGCAAAAGCAACTGGCCGAAAGCGACGTCACGTTTCAATACGGATTGAACGAGGATCTGGCTGCCACCGCCCTATGGGGTAGCCAGCAAGCGGGGTTGCGCGGGGACGGACGGTTCGATGGCGTATTCGGCCTATGGTACGGCAAAGGGCCTGGGGTAGACCGGTCCGGCGATGCGATGCGCCACGCCAACATGGCGGGTACGGCCAAGCATGGCGGCGTGCTAGTGGCCATGGGAGATGATCACACCGGCGAAAGCTCAACCGTACTGCACCAGTCCGAATGGTCGCTGGTCGACATGTACATGCCAATTGTCAGCCCTGCGGGTGTACAGGAGGTTCTGGATTACGGTGTCTACGGGTTTGCGCTCAGCCGGTTCTCGGGGCTTTGGGTCGGTCTGAAGACGATGAAGGACACGATCGAAGTAACATCGGTCGTTGACGGAAGCGCCGATCGAATGAAGCTGGTCGTGCCTGAGTTCGACGTGCCCGACGGCGGGTTGAACATCCGCCTGGGCGACACACCGCACCTGCAGGAAGGGCGGATGATCGACTATAAACGCTTCGCTGCCGAGACGTTCTCGCACGTTAACACGATGGACCGTCGGGTCTGGGGCAAACCCGGGGCCAAAGTCGGCTTTGTCGCGGCAGGGAAAAACTGGCTGGACCTGACCCATGCGATGTCTCTTTTGAACATCGACGAGGCCGAGTCCGAACGTCTGGGCATCACCACATACAAGATCGGACAAACCTTCCCGCTGGACATGGCCGGATTCCATGACTGGGCACAAGGGCTTGACCTTATTGTTATCGTTGAAGAAAAACGCAAACTGATCGAGGTTCAGGTCAAAGAAGCCATCTTTGACGATCGCCGCGGTCGCCGTGTGTACGGTTGGTACAAAGGCGGGGCCGGGACGCTGCACCGCGAGGAACTGTTCCCGACGCGTGGCGCGCTGGACCCGATCATGATCGCCGAGAAACTGGGTGAGATTCTGATCGAGGAGGGCTGGGATACCGACGGTATTCGCGCCGGCCTGGCCAGCCTGTCCGATGCTCGCCGGGCTGACAATGCCGAGGAAATCGCAACGCGACTGCCGTATTTCTGTTCGGGCTGCCCGCATAACAGCTCGACCCGGTTGCCCGATGGCAGCCGTGCTTATGCGGGCATCGGTTGTCACTACATGGTGCAGTGGATGGACCGCGAAACCACCGGCTTCACGCAAATGGGCGGTGAGGGTGCAAACTGGATCGGTGAGGCGCCATTCTCGACCACCAAACATGTGTTCCAGAACCTCGGCGACGGGACATATAACCACTCGGGTGTGCAGGCGGTCCGGGCGGCTTTGTCGGCGGGCACGAATATCACCTTCAAGATCCTGTTCAACGACGCCGTCGCTATGACCGGCGGGCAGGAAAACGAAGGCGGTCTGACGGCAGAACGGATCGTGGCCGAAGTCAAAGCCATGGGCGTTCAGCATGTCGCGGTGGTTTACGATGAAAAAGAAGATTTGAATTTCAAGGCTCTGCCCGCCGGAGTTGAAACCTTTGAACGAGCCGAACTGATTCAAGTGCAGGAACGTTTTCGCGAGATTGAGGGCGTTTCGGTCATCGTCTACGTCCAGACCTGCGCGGCTGAAAAACGGCGTCGTCGCAAAAAAGGTACGTTCCCGGATCCGGACAAACGGGTCTTTATCAACACTGATATCTGCGAAGGATGCGGTGATTGCGGTGTGCAGTCGAACTGCGTCTCGATTGTGCCCGTCGAGACCGAGTTGGGCCGCAAGCGGGCCGTCGACCAATCCAGCTGCAACAAGGACTTCTCTTGTATCAACGGGTTTTGCCCGTCGTTTGTGACGTTGGAAGGCGCGCAAATCCGAAAGGAGGCAACCACCGAAATCGACCTGCCGGATTTGCCTGAACCCGTGCTGCCAGAGATTAAGGGCACACATAACGTGGTCATCACCGGAGTTGGGGGTACCGGCGTCGTGACCTTGGGTGCCATACTGGCGCAAGCGGCACAGATCGACGGCAAAGGCGCCGGGATGATGGAGATGGCAGGTTTGGCCCAGAAGGGAGGCGCTGTGCATATCAACTGCCGCTTGGCCAACCGCCCCGAAGATATCAGTGCCATTCGCGTCGCCACAGGCGAGGCACATGCCTTGATCGGTGGCGATCTGGTGGTGTCCGCCGGGGCCAAGACGTTGGGCCTGACACGGGCCGGCCAAACCGGGGCTGTCGTCAACAGCCATGAAACCGTCACCGGTGATTTCACCCGTGATACTGAGTTCAGAATTCCGGGCGACAGACTCAAATTGTCATTGCAGGCGCGGTTGAAAGAGGATGTCTCGCTGTTTGATGCTACCGATCTGGCGCGCGCAGTGATGGGAGACTCGATCTATTCCAACATGATGATCTTCGGCGCGGCATGGCAACGCGGTCTTCTGCCTGTCAGCCATCAGGCCATCGTTTCGGCCATTGAATTGAACGGCACGGCGGTTGAGCGCAACAAACGCGCTTTCGAAATAGGGCGTTGGGCCGTCTTGCATCCGCAAGAGGTTACAGGGATTCTAGAGCCTAATACGGCTGAATTGCCGAAGACTCTGGACGCGATTATTGGTTTTCGTGTGCAACACCTGACCGCTTACCAAAGCGGTCGTCTGGCTAAACGGTATCTCAAATTGGTCAATGCGTTTGACGATGAAGGCATCCGCAAGGCCGTGGCGAAAGGATATCACAAGCTGTTGTCCTATAAGGATGAATACGAGGTTGCCCGCCTGATGCTGGACAGTCGGGATAAGGCGGCGGCAGAGTTTGATGGGGTTTTCAAAATGACCTTCCATTTGGCCCCGCCCATTCTGGGTGGCACCGGATCGGACGGTCGGCTAAAGAAACGTGCGTATGGGGAATGGTTGCTGAAGCCTATGAAAGTTCTCGCCAAACTGAAAGTCCTGCGCGGGACACCGCTGGACATTTTCGGTTACAATGCCGAACGGCGGATGGAACGGAAGCTGATCAAGCAATATGAGCTGGATATCAAAGAGATAATCCCTCTTGTTACACCTCAAACGCGGGATGCGATTATCGCCCTTGCGCAATTGCCGTTGGACATTCGTGGATTCGGGCCGGTTTTGCGTGCAAACGAGGCTAAAGCGGCCAATCGGCGCGAAGAACTGCTATCCTCGATCCGCAACGGAGGGCCCGAACTGCGCGCGGCGGCGGAGTAAATCGTCACTGTCTTGTCACGGAACCTAGGCAAAATTGTTGCTTAAACCTATCTTGCAGGCAGTAAACTCGGAGATTCGAATGCCCTCGCGCCGTCATGTCGCTCGTGACATTTCCTACGCTTATTCCGCCGAAACCAAAGGCGGGCAGATGGTGATCAAACTGATGGAGAACACCACCGGTCGTATGCGCCTGATCAAGCGCGCGGATGGGTATGAGAAAGAGGTGGCTAACGGGCGCGATTTCTGGTCGGTGATGGTGGAACGCTACGGGCTGTCTCTGGATGTGGTCGGCGGGGCGTTGTCGAATGTTCCCAAAGACGGTCCACTGATCCTGATTGCCAATCACCCTTATGGCATTCTCGACGGGATGATGATGGGCCACATCCTGTCTCAAACCCGGGGTGATTTCCGTATTCTGGCCAACCATGTTTTCCGCAAGGCTGAGGATCTGAATCGCATCATTCTGCCGATCTCGTTTGATGAGTCGAAAGAGGCTATGAAACTGAATCTGGAAACCCGCAAGACCGCGCTGAACTATCTGAGCGAGGGCGGGGCGATTGGTATTTTTCCCGGAGGAACGGTCAGCACAGGCGTCAAGCCGTTCTCACATCCGATGGACCCGGGCTGGCGCGGTTTCACGGCGCGAATGGTGGCCAAGTCGAGCGCCACAGTGGTGCCGGTTTTCTTTGATGGACACACCTCGCGGCTTTTCCAGATTGCTAGTCATTTGCACAATACCCTGCGCATGGGTTTGCTGATCAAAGAGTTCAAGAAACGCGTCGATACGCCGGTCAAAGTGGTGATCGGAGACCCCATCTCGCGCGACGTTCTGGACCCTCTGGCGAAGGATACGCGCAAGATGATGGATTTCTTGCGCAAAGCCACGTATGAGCTGTCCCCAACGCCGCTGAAGTCTTACGACTACGGCTATGAATTTGAGGAACGGCATCGCGCCTAAAGGGGCAAATGGCAGTAGGTATCTTTGATTCTGGATTGGGCGGTCTGACCGTTCTGGACGCCGCGCAGAAACGTCTGCCGGACGTGGATTTCCTGTATTTCGCGGACAGCGCACATGCGCCCTATGGTGTGCGCGATGCCGAGAATATCTATGACCTGACACGGCGTGCCGTTTACGATCTTTGGAACCGCGGCTGTGATCTGGTGATTCTGGCCTGTAACACTGCCAGTGCGGCTGCTTTGCGCCGGATGCAGGAAGAAGGCGTGCCAGATGGCAAGCGCGTTCTGGGTGTCTTCGTACCTCTGATCGAAGCCCTGACCGAGCGTCAATGGGGCGACAACAGCCCTCCGCGTGAGGTCGCTGTCAAACACGTGGCGCTGTTTGCAACGCCTGCGACGGTGTCCAGCCGGGCCTTCCAGCGGGAACTGGCGTTTCGCGCAATTGGTGTGGATGTCGAGGCGCAGGCTTGTGGCGGTGTGGTCGACGCAATCGAAGACGGCGACATGATTCTGGCCGAGGCGCTGGTGCGCAGCCATGTGGATGCGCTAAAACGGAAAATGCCGGAACCGCAGGCCGCGATTTTGGGCTGTACTCACTATCCGCTGATGGCCGAAACCTTTCAGGCTGCCTTGGGTTCGGATGTGCAAGTGTTCAGCCAGGGGGCTTTGGTGGCTGAAAGCCTTGCGGATTACCTGCAGCGGCACCCGAAGATGCAGGGTGTGGGCAAAGGTGGGTTTCTGACCACCGGAAAGCCCGGCACGGTCAGCGACCGTGCTACGCAGTTCCTCCGACGACAAATCACGTTCGAGGCCGCCTGACTTAGGTCAAGGACGGCTTAACGCATTCTCCTTTATTCGAAGGCCGTCACATCGGCGGTCGTGATATGTGACACTATGGAACAAGAGGTCTGACATGACCCATAAAATCGCAATTCTGGGTGCCTCCGGCTATACCGGCGCCGAATTGGTGCGGTTGATCGCCGAGCACCCGAACATGGAAATCACGGCTTTGGGTGCCGAGCGGAAGGCCGGGATGTCGATGGCGCAGGTTTTCCCGCATCTGCGCCACATGGATTTGCCAGACCTTTGCAAAATCGCTGAGATTGATTTCTCGCAAATCGATCTGTGCTTCTGCGCGCTGCCCCACAAGACCAGCCAAGAGGTCATTCGCGACCTGCCGAAAGACCTAAAAATCATCGATCTCTCTGCGGATTTCCGTCTGCGGGACGCGGATGAATACGAGAAGTGGTACGGCAATCCGCACGTCGCTTTGGAGCAGCAGGAAGAAGCAGTTTATGGCCTGACCGAGTTCTACCGGAATGATATCCGCAACGCGCGGCTCGTTGCGGGCACGGGATGTAATGCGGCCACGGGGCAGTATGTACTGAGGCCGCTGATCATGGCGGGCGTGATCGATCTGGACGATATCGTGCTGGACCTGAAATGCGCCGTGTCGGGGGCAGGGAGATCGCTTAAAGAAAATCTGCTGCACGCCGAGCTTAGCGAGGGGTACAATGCCTATGCCGTGGGTGGTACTCACCGACATCTGGGCGAGTTTGATCAGGAGTTTTCGGCTCTGGCTCGTCGCACCGTGCACGTGCAGTTCACGCCGCACCTGATCCCGGCCAACCGGGGTATTCTAGCGACCACTTACGTCAAGGGCGATCCGGCCAGTGTGTACGAAGCGCTGGGTAAGGCCTATGAAAATGAACCATTTATCCGGATGCTGCCGTTTGGCGAGACGCCTTCGACCCACCATGTGCGGGGTTCGAATTTCTGCCATATCGGTGTGGTTGGCGACCGGATTGAACGGCGCGCCATCGTAATCGGCGCGTTGGATAACCTGACAAAAGGTAGCAGTGGCCAAGCCTTGCAGAACGCTAACCTGATGTTAGGTGAGGATGAAACCGCGGGCCTGATGATGGCCCCGCTGTTCCCGTGAGGACGAAATGAAAACGCTCAAGAAACGCCGTCGTGTACAAGTTATTCTGCTGGCCGTCGTGGCTCTTTTCGTGGCCACGGGGTTGATTGGATATGCGTTGCAGGACGGTATAAACTTCTTCCGCTCACCCAGTCAGGTGATCGCCGAGCCGCCGAAACCGACTGAGGTTTTCCGCATCGGCGGTCTTGTCGAGGAAGGCTCGATCATACGAGGGCAGGGCGAGACGGTGCATTTTGTCGTGACCGATGGTGGCGAAAGTGTGCCGGTGGCATTCACCGGTGTTCTGCCTGATTTGTTTGCCGAAAATCAGGGTATGGTGGGCACGGGTTCATACGTGAATGGTGTTTTTGAAGCCACTGAAATTCTTGCCAAACACGATGAAACCTACATGCCGAAAGAGGTCGTGGATGCTCTGAAAGAACAAGGCGTTTACCAGGAAGCAGACGAAAGCTGAACTCAGCTGCCCTGCGGGCCTGTGGCGGGAATTGATTTGGAATTAATAATGCAGGGCGTTGCGCGCAACCGGCGGGCAGCGCCCTGTTTCGTTGGAGGAATTTAACCGGGTTGGGAAACTGTGTGTCGGACCAAATGCGGAGGGTGCGATGCAGACGGTGCGACAGATTGCAACTGAGATTGTGGCCCGCGAAGGCGGGTTTGTGGACGATCCAGACGATCCCGGCGGAGCGACCAAGTACGGTGTGACCATTCACACCATGCGCCGCCTTGGGCTGGACCTTTCGGGCGATGGGGTGATCAACGGTGCCGATGTACGTATGCTCAGCAAATCACAGGCTGTCGATATTTTTGTGCAGCATTACTTTGAGCTGCCCCGGCTGAGCCTGCTCCCGACGATTTTGCACCCTTCGGTGTTTGACATGTACGTCAACGCCGGTGGGCAGGCCGTCAAGATTCTTCAACGTCTGCTACGTGAAATGGGGTTCGGGGTCACCGTTGACGGAATCGTTGGGCCAAAAACTGCGCGGGCCTGCGAGAACGCGGCGGACCCTGATCCGGTGGCTTTGCGGGATTCCTATGGTGTCGCGCGGCGTAACTTTTACTTTCGGCTTGCCGACAACAGGCCCGCATTCCGCAAATACGCCCGGAGCCGGGCGGGTGGCAAAGGCGGGTGGATTCGCCGGGCCGAGGAATTTGTCTCTCCGGCATATCACTTAAGCGATGCAGATTTTCAAAGGAGAGTTGCGGGATGGGGCTGATCTCGAACGTCTTGACGTTTCTGTTCGGAGGCGGTCGCAACGTCGTGCGCGAAACTGCTGAAATATTTCGGGAAAATGCCGAGAACGGGGCTGCGCGCAGTCTGACGTTACAGCAACAGGCGATGGTTCAGTTCGGTCAGGAGTTTCAGGTGCCTCGCAAAGGCGCATTTGATCGGGTCATGGACGGGCTCAACCGGTTGCCGCGCCCGGCGATGGCGCTGGGGACGTTGGGTTTGTTCGTTGCCGCCATGGTCGATCCGTTGTGGTTCGCGGCGCGGATGCAGGGGATCGCCTTAGTGCCCGAGCCGTTGTGGTGGCTGCTTGGTGTAATCGTGTCGTTCTATTTCGGTGCGCGTCATCAGACCAAGGTTCAGGATATGCAACGAGAGATTACGGCCACGATGCAGCGCGCGCCCCAGGTGCTGGAAAACCTTCAAGCGCTGAAAGCCCTGCGCAGTGATGGAATCGGGGCTGCCGACCCGGGGACCGACGTTGCACTGGCCGAAAGTGCCAGCCATCCCGGCAACAACCCGGCGTTGGAGGACTGGCGGCGCAAACGCACAACCTGACCCGCGACACTATGCTCGCCCCAGAGGGGCGAAAGTGATTGGTGCTTGCCCGGTAACGGGATTATATCCGGGGCCATGATTACAGAACTTGGCCACTTTGCCCTGATCCTCGCTTTTCTAGTTGCCATCGTGCAGTCAGTGGTTCCGCTGATTGGTGCCGCCAAACGGTGGCCCGGATGGATGTCCTTTGCCGAACCTGCGGCCATCCTGCAGTTCCTGCTGGTTGGGTTCTCGTTCTGGGCACTGGTCTGGGCGTTTGTGACGTCGGATTTCTCGCTGCGGGTGGTGGTTGAAAACAGCCATTCAGCTAAACCGATGCTGTACAAGATCAGTGGCACATGGGGGAACCACGAAGGCTCGATGCTGTTGTGGGTTCTGATCGTGTCGTTGTTCGGCGCCATGGCCGCGTTCTTCGGGGGCGGCCTGCCACCCACACTGAAAGCGCGGGTTCTGGCGGTTCAGTCCGCGATTGCTGTGGCGTTCTTTGCCTTCATCCTGTTCACGTCGAACCCGTTCGACAGGCTGATCGTGGCGCCATTTGACGGGCGCGATCTGAACCCACTGTTGCAGGACCCCGGTTTGGCCTTTCATCCACCGTTCCTGTACCTGGGCTACGTGGGCCTGAGCATGGCCTTCAGCTTTGCCGTCGCCGCCCTTATCGAGGGACGCGTCGACGCCGCATGGGGACGCTGGGTGCGCCCCTGGACTCTGGCCGCGTGGGTTTTTCTGACCATCGGCATCGCGTTGGGATCCTGGTGGGCATATTACGAGCTTGGTTGGGGCGGGTTCTGGTTTTGGGACCCGGTCGAGAACGCCTCGTTCATGCCGTGGCTGCTGGCTGCTGCACTGCTGCACTCGGCCATTGTGGTGGAAAAGCGCGAGGCTCTGAAAAGCTGGACCATTCTGCTTGCGATCATAGCCTTTGGTTTCTCGCTGATCGGTACGTTCATTGTGCGATCGGGGCTGTTGACCTCGGTCCACGCTTTCGCCAATGACCCCGAACGCGGCGTGTTCATCCTGTTCATTCTTGTGATCTTCATCGGCGGGTCTCTGACCCTGTTTGCCGCGCGTGCGCAGGCGATGGAGGCCAAGGGCGTCTTTGGTATGGTCAGCCGAGAAAGCGCGCTGATTCTGAACAATATCCTGTTGGCCGTCAGCTGTTTCGTCGTGTTTGTCGGGACGATGTGGCCGATGGTGGCCGAGATGGCGTTCGATCGCAAACTCTCGGTTGGAGCGCCGTTCTTCAATTCGGCCTTCACGCCGTTCATGGTCGCATTGGGCATTGCTCTGCCGGTGGGCGCGATGCTTCCGTGGAAACGCGGCAAACTTGGCAAAACGGCTTTTTCCCTGCGCTATGCCTTCCTGCTGGCACTGGCTCTGGCCTTGCTGGTCTGGGCGATGCAGACCGGGCGCAGTGCGCTGGGGCCGGTTGGTCTGTTCCTGGGCGCATGGATCACCTTTGGAGCGGCCGTTGACTTGTGGAGTCGCACTGGGCGAGAACGCAGCCTCAAGCGCCTGTTCCGTCTGCCGGGCGCAGACTGGGGCAAGGCTGTGGCGCATACCGGTCTGGGTGTAACCATTTTCGCCATTGCTGGCCTGACTGCGTGGGAGGTCGAAGACATCCGCGTTGCCCAACCCGGTCAGCCGTTCGAGGTCGGGCAGTTCACCCTGATGCTCAATGATGTCCGGCGTGTACAGGGGCCGAACTATTTCTCGACCATGGCTGATGTTGTGGTTGAAAAGAACGGGCGGCCTATGGGCACGCTTCATCCTGAAAAACGAGACTATCCGGTCGCTCGGATGCCTACAACCGAAGCGGCGATAGACTATCGGTTCCTCGGCGATCTCTATGTGGTTATCGGTGATCAGCAGGCCGATGGCGGCTGGGTCATGCGGACCTATATCAAACCGCTGGCGAACTGGATCTGGGGCGGCTGTATCCTGATGTCCCTGGGCGGGTTGCTCAGCCTGTCGGACCGCCGGTTCCGTGTAGCAGCCGGTGCGCGCAAGACGCCAGCGGGCGGAGTACCTGCGGAATGAAACGTCTGATCCTGATCCTGATCCTGACGCTGATTGCGTCGCCTCTGTTTGCTGTACAGCCCGACGAAGTTCTGGACGATCCGGCGCTGGAACAACGGGCGCGGGACCTCAGCACCGGGCTGCGTTGTCTGGTTTGCCGCAACGAAAGCATCGATGAAAGCAATGCCGAACTGGCTCGCGATTTAAGGATACTTCTGCGGGAACGTCTTGTGGCGGGGGACACGGATGAAGAGGCAATAGCCTTCATCGTGGATCGTTACGGCGAGTATGTGTTGCTGAAACCGACCACATCGGGCTCGAACCTGATGCTGTGGCTGGCCGGTCCGGTCATGTTGCTGATTGCCGCCGCGATGGGCTGGAGTTTTCTGCGCAAGCGGGCTCAGGTTCAAGTCAGCGGTGATAAGGACAAGCTGACCGAAGCCGAAAAAGAGCGTTTGCGCCAAATTCTTGAAGACTGACCCAGGGTTCCGCTTTTCCTTCCCCTGTATTTCAGTCAGGGTTTCGAAAAGTACGGAATTTTGGTGAGGGGTTCATGGAATACGAAACGATCCTGTTGGACATCACGGACGATTTGGCGGTTGTGACCCTGAACCGTCCCGACAAGATGAACGCGATGACAGCGCAGATGCGGGCTGAGGTCACGCACGCGATGAAGCACGCCGCCCGCCACGCGCGGGCGATTGTTCTGACCGGATCCGGCGGTGCCTTTTGTTCGGGGCAGGATCTTGGCGACGCGTCCAGCACAGGCAAGATCGATCTGGAACGGACGCTGCGCGATGAATACGAGCCGATGCTGGAGACGATCTATGACAGTCCGGTTCCCACCATTGCCGCCGTCAACGGCCCGGCCGCCGGGGCGGGGGCAAACCTTGCGCTGAGTGCAGATGTGGTGATTGCAACCGAAAGCGCCTATTTCCTACAGGCGTTTGCCCGGATTGGCCTGTTGCCCGACGCAGGTGGTACGTGGTTCATGCCGCGTCAGATGGGGTTTGCCAAAGCCATGGGGGCCGCCTTGTTTGCCGACAAGATCAGCGCGCGGCAAGCGGATGACTGGGGCCTGATCTGGGAAGCCGTGCCCGACGATGTGTTCGACGCCCATTGGCGCAAGCGCGCAGCTTATCTGGCCAAAGGTCCCACGGCCGGATTCGAAGCGATCAAAAAGGCGATCCGCGGGACATATGAGAAAACACTGCCGCAGCAACTGGCGATCGAGGCGCATCTGCAGGGTGATTGTGGCCGCAGCCGCGATTTCGCCGAAGGCGTCGTGGCCTTCATGGAAAAACGCCCCCCGAAATTCGAAGGGCGCTGAAGCTCAGGCACGGCGGCGACGGCGTGTACGACGCTCCGGTGCGCCATCGTCGCCAGTGCCATCCGATGCAGAGGAGAACGGCCCCAGGGCATCGGTGATCTGATCCAGTGTCGGGCGCGAGCCGCGCGGGCGCGTGTCCAGTGCTTCGCGCATTTTGTGCAGATGGTCGGGCATGGTGCCGCAGCAACCGCCTATGATCGTGGCCCCGGCATCCCGGGCCATTGCCGCGTAATCACCCATCAGTTCGGGCGTGCCGTCATAGTGGATGTGGCCATCGACATATTTCGGGATACCGGCATTGCCTTTCGAGATCACGGGACGCTCGGTTCCTTGTGCAGCAAAGCCCAGCACCGTGCGCAGAATGTCCGAGGCGCCGGTGCCGCAATTGGCTCCGAAAGCAACCGGTGGATTGGGCAGGGTTTCGACCAACTGCGCCAGTTCAGCCGAGGTGACGCCCATCATGGTACGCCCGGCGGTATCAAAGCTCATGGTGCCGCACCAGGGCATGTCGGCCAGGGCAAAGGCCTCGGCAGCCGCGCGGAACTCCTCCGGGGCGCTGATGGTTTCCAGCCACAGGACATCCGCACCGCCAACCTTGAGTGCCTCTGCCTGTTCGTGGAACATCTCGACTGCTGCGGCGTGGGAAAGGCTGCCGACAGGTTCCATGATCTCACCGGTCGGACCGACTGAGCCAGCCACCACGACAGGACGTCCGGCTTTGTCGGCGACCTCGCGGCCGAGTTCCGCGCCAATGCGGTTCAATTCGGCCACACGGTTCTGCGCATCATGCAGTTTCAAGCGTGCCGATGTGCCACCGAATGTGTTGGTCAGGAACAGATCGCTGCCCGCATCGACCGAGCCCTGATACAACGCGCGAATCTTGTCCGGGGCGTCCACGTTCCACAGCTCGGGCGCATCACCGGACTGCAGACCCATGTTGAAAAGGTTCGTACCTGTTGCGCCGTCTGCCAGAATGGCATCTTTGATTTCGAGAAGCTTGCTCAGTGCATTTGTCATTGGGATATTCCAAAAAAAGGCGCAATCGGCCTGACAATTATTAGAGACGCCCCGTGTCTCATGACCGGGACGTCAAATCAAATTCATAAATCTCATGAAGATCATGAGGTGGTCAAACAAGCCTTAGTCCGTTTCGCTGAGAACCTGGGCTTTGGCTTCGGGAAGAAGCTCGGCCATCTTGGCGCGGATTTCGTCATCCGAGGAAAGCGAACCCAGATCGCCCGAGACTTTGCGCACAACGTCTTCGTGCCCGGCTTCTTCCAGATCGGCTGTGACGACGGTTTTTGCGTAGTCTTCAGCCTCTTGGCCGGATTTGCCGAGTTTCTCTGCAGCCCAAAGGCCAAGCAGCTTGTTGCAGCGGGCCTGTGCCTTGAACTGCATTTCCTCGTCATGCGCAAACTTTGCTTCAAAGGCGTATTCGCGTTCGTCAAACGTGGTCATTGGTTGGGGACCTCTTGGATAACAACTTCTTTCCTGATGATATGACTATACGTGCGGCTGTTCGCAAGGTATTTGCGCTGCGTCAAAGCCCCTCGGGTCAGTAAACTTGCGGGAAAGGGGGGCTTGCACTATGAGAACGCCAACGTGAGGGGACTCATTCCCTCTGTTCTGAGTGGAAAGGTCGCTTATGGCGCGTCGCAAGAAAATCTATGAAGGTAAGGCCAAGATTCTGTACGAAGGTCCCGAACCGGGCACTATTGTACAGTATTTCAAGGATGACGCCACCGCGTTCAACGCCGAGAAAAAAGACGTGATCGACGGCAAGGGCGTACTGAACAACCGCCTGAGTGAATTCTTCATGAACGGGCTGGCTCAGATCGGCGTGCCGACCCATTTTATCCGCCGTCTGAACATGCGCGAACAACTGGTGCGCAGCTGTGAAATCGTGCCTCTGGAAGTGATCGTGCGCAACTATGCTGCCGGTTCGATGTCGAAACGTCTGGGCATCGCAGAGGGCACGCAACTGCCGCGTCCGATCGTGGAATACTGCTACAAGGACGATGCGCTGGGTGATCCTCTGGTTACCGAAGAACACATCGCCGCTTTTGGCTGGGCCAGCCAGCAGGACATGGAGGACATCCTGAGCCTCGCGTTGAGGGTGAATGACTTCATGAGCGGCATAATGCTGGCCGTGGGCATCCGTCTGGTTGATTTCAAGATCGAGATCGGCCGTGTCTATGACGGCGACTACCAACGACTGATCATCGCGGATGAGATCAGCCCCGACAGTTGCCGCCTGTGGGATATCGAGACCGGCCAGAAACTAGACAAGGACGTGTTCCGCCGCGATTTGGGCAGCCTGACCGATGCCTATTCCGAGGTTGCGCGCCGTCTGGGTGTTTTGCCCAAAAGCAACGTGACGAAACCGACGCTTATCAACTGAGCAGTATTTCGGTCCAAAAAATGCTGAAAGCGCTGTCTGCACCGACGGCGCTTTTTTCTTTTGCTCTAGTGGTTTGACAGCGCGTCCGGTCCTTCGCATTGTCGGGCAGGTGCAACCAGGGTGGTCCCGATATGGCCGAATTGTTTGATCAGGCTGTTTTTCTCAAATTCCTCGCGGCGCTGCTGGCGATCTTCAACCCGCTTTACGGCATCCCGATATTCCTAAGCATGACCGAGGGCTACTCGGCCTCGGAACGCAAACGAGTGGCGCTGATCGTAACGGGCACTGTTGTGATTGTCGCCCTGATCGCCGTACTGGTGGGCGAAGAGGTTCTGGCCATCTTTGGCATCGATATTCCATCGTTCCGTATCGCCGGTGGATTGATCATTCTGGGGGTCGGCATGTCGATGCTGAATGCCTCTGACCGGCCACAGGGCGATCAGCAGGCGGTGGAAGAGGGGGCCAAGAAGAAAAGCAATATCGCCGTTGTTCCGCTGGCGATACCTCTGACCATCGGTCCGGGCACTATCGCGACCACAATTGTCTTTGCCCACACGCTGTCCGACGGGGCCGAGATTGTCACCTTGGGGTCCGCAGTGTTGATTGCCTGCGCCATTGTGGGGCTGGGATTGCTGTTCGCGGACCCGATTTCCCGGTTTTTCGGGCCGACCATGATCAATGTGATTACCCGCGTCATGGCTATTATCCTTGTCGCTGTGGCCGTTGAAATGGTGCTGACCGGCACATTCAACGCCATAGATGCGCGGTACCCGGGACTGATCGGCGGAAGCTGATCGGCTCGCCTGCGTCAAACTGTATGCGGACAAGGGTTGTCGAACGCCGCTTCGCACGCTATCCCCCGCGCAACGGAACGGGCCCGGAACCACGGCCCTCAGCTGGAGTTGCAGGAATGAAAGCACGGGTGCATGTGATGCTGAAGAACGGGGTCCTCGACCCGCAGGGCGAGGCCGTGCGGCACGCTTTGGGCGCCATGGGCTTTGATCAGGTCGAAGGGGTGCGTCAGGGCAAGGTGATCGACCTGGAACTGGCTGAAGGCGCGACCGAGGCGGACATCACCGAGATGTGCGAAAAGCTGTTGGCCAATACCGTCATCGAGCGCTACGAGATCGAACTGGTCTGACTAGATGCGGGCCGCCCGTCTGATCACCTATCGTCAGCCACTGGAGCTGACAACCATTCCCGACCCCGAACCGGCCGAGGACGGCGTTGTCGTCCGGGTTTTGGCCTGCGGCGTTTGCCGGTCGGATTGGCACGCGTGGTCGGGGTCTGACCCGGATGTGGTCTTGCCGATGACACTCGGGCATGAGTATTGCGGCGAGGTTGTCGCGGTTGGGGCGCGTGTGTCTCTGTGGAAAGCCGGGGATCGGGTGATCGCGCCGTTCATTCTGGCCTGCGGTCATTGTCCCGATTGTGCGCAAGGTCATCAGACAATCTGTGCAGATCAGGTCGTGCCCGGTTTCACCTGTGATGGCGCCTTTGCCGAGTACATCGCTGTCGCGCATGCCGACGCCAACCTGACGGCCTTGCCGGACACGCTTGCACCCGAAATTGCGGCTGCCCTGGGTTGCCGGGTAACAACCGCGTGGCAGGCTCTGGTCGGTCGGGCGCAGATACAGGGCGGCGAATGGCTGGCCATCTTTGGCGGCGGTGGCGTCGGTCTGTCCACGCTGTTGCTGGGCAAGGCGCTGGGGGCCCGTGTCGTTGTAGTCGATATCGCCGACGACAAGCTGACCTATGCCCAAAGCCTTGGTGCTGACGCGGTGGTCAATGCGGCCACCAGCAATGCACCTGAAGCAGTGAAAGAAATCACCGGCGGCGGGGCACATGTGGCGATCGAGGCGCTGGGGGTCGAAACCACCACCGTCGCGGCGGTGAAATCCTTGCGCAAACTGGGTCGGATGGTACAGATCGGGATGCCAACAGGGCAGCACTCGGACATGTCCCTCCCGATGGACGTGCTGTATTCAGGCCAGTTGGCCGTATATGGAACACGCGGGATGCCAAGCTGGCGCTATCCGTCGCTGTTGTCACTGATTTCAGGGGGCAGTGTTGATCTCGGCCCGCTGGTAACGCGAAAAATAAGTCTGAACCAGGTAAGTGACGAGCTTGCCGCCTTTGACCACCCAGCGCCGCCAGGTGTTGCCGTGGTCACCGATTTTGTCTGTTAGGAGGGTCCGCAATGCGCGCAGCCGTCATCGTTTTCCCCGGTTCGAACTGTGATCGGGACCTTGCAGTGGCCTTTGAGCAGGCTGGATTTCAGGTCGATATGGTCTGGCACAAGGATGCCGCGCTGCCCGAGGGCGTCGACATCGTGGGCGTGCCCGGCGGGTTTTCATATGGCGACTACCTGCGCTGTGGTGCAATCGCCGCGCAATCACCGATCTGTAAGGCCGTGGTCGATCACACCAACCGGGGCGGTTACGCCGTGGGGGTGTGCAACGGGTTCCAGATTCTGACCGAAACCGGCATTCTGCCCGGCGCGCTGTTGCGCAACGCAGGCTTGAAATACATCTGCAAGACCGTGGGCCTGAAGGTGGAAACCAGCGACAGCGCCTTTACTCAAGGCTACAATGCGGGTGACGTGATCGGAATTCCGATTGCGCACCATGACGGAAACTATTTTGCCGATGACGCGACATTGTCTGCGCTTCGGGATCAGGACCGGATCGCATTCACCTATACCGAGAATCCGAACGGCTCGGTCGGGGACATTGCCGGCATCCTGTCCGAAAATCGCAGGGTTCTCGGTATGATGCCGCATCCGGAACGTGCAGCGGATGATGGGCATGGTGGCACCGACGGTACGGCATTGTTCCGCGCATTGTCGGGTGTCCTCGCGCCTGCGTGACTTGAGGTTGTGCCGAACCCCGCGTAATTTTCCGGGATGAGCTCCGATCTTCGTTCCGGCTGGTCCAACCTGACAAAACCGTTCCGCGGCGCGCCCCTTGGGTGGCGCCTGCGGCTTGCTGTGATCGCCTTGTTGGTCGCTGCCTTCGCGACGATATGGATCACGAACCGTCTGCTGACGGACAGATTCACTGAGTCAACTCGCAACCGGGCCGAGGTGCGCCTTGCGCTGTATTCCGGTAACCTGCTGAGCGAACTGCGCAGAAACGCGATTGTACCGCAACTGCTGTCGCGTGATCCGGCGTTGATCTCGGCGCTGCAATCCGGTGACTTTTCGCTGTCTACACAACGCCTGATCTCATTTGTCGAAGAGATCGGGGCAGCGTCCCTGATGCTGTTGGATGGGGACGGGCGGCTGGTCGCGTCCACCGATCGCAACCGTTTGGGTGAAGCGCACCGCAGTTCGCCCTATTTTATTGATGCGGTACGTTCTAACGCCACGATCTTTACCGTTATTCCGAAGGAATCCGGCGGCTACAGTTTTGTCTACTCGCGCCGGATCGATGCCAATGCCGATAACCTTGGCGTGATTGTTGTCGAGGTCGATCTGCACAAGTTCGAGCTTGCGTGGGCCGGTATTTCCGATGCTGTGATGGTCACCGACAGCACCGGGGCGATCATCCTGTCGACCGAACCACAGTGGCGCGGGCTGGACGAAAACTCAGCCATGTTGCGGCAACCTCCGGAAGGTGCAATTCAACGCGCGATCCGCGCCACGGCGGATTGGACTGCTCTACCGCCCGATGCCTATCTGCAGGGCGAGGCTGTGATGCGGATGGAAACACGCATACCGTTCCGTGGCTGGCAGATGACGTCCTTCACGACCTACGCTTCGATCCGTGAAAAGGTAAACAGCGTTCTCGCGCTTGAGATCATGGGCTTTGCGATTCTGTTGGCACTGGCCTTCTACGCACTCAGCCGAAGGGCAACGCTACGGATGGCCTTGTTCCAGCGCGAGTCGGCAGAGCTTCGCGCATTGAATGCAAGGCTGCAGCGGGAAATCGCTGAGCGCGAAAGGGTTGAAAAGACGCTGGAAGTTGCCGAGCAGACGCTGGCACAAAGCTCGAAACTGGCCGCGTTGGGCGAGATGTCAGCCGCCGTCAGTCACGAGTTGAATCAACCGCTGGCTGCAATGAAAACCTATCTGGCCGGCGCGCGTTTGCTGCTGCGCCGAAACCGACCCGAAGAGGCATTGGCCAGCTTTGGCCGCATCGACGGTTTGATCGAGCGGATGGGCGCGATCACCCGGCAACTTAAATCCTACGCGCGTAAGGGAGCGGATGCGTTTTCGCCCGTAAATCTTGGCGAAGCGCTGGCCTCGTCCCTGTCGATGATGGAACCGCAACTGCGTCAGCGGCATGTGAAGATCACACAGATTTTGCCCGAGGAACCTGTCATTGTGATGGGGGACAGGATGCGGATTGAACAGGTGATGGTGAACCTCTTGCGCAATGCGCTTGACGCCACCAAATCAGTATCAGAGCCGGATGTGGAAATCATTCTGGCAGCAGGCGATATGGCGGTGCTGACAGTCCGTGACAACGGCTATGGTATCGAGGACATCGAGAACCTGTTCGAGCCGTTTTATACAACAAAGCAGCCCGGAGACGGGGTCGGTTTGGGACTTGCCATATCTTCGGGTATCGTAAACGACCATGGGGGGCGGTTGACCGCCCGCAACAGCCAGCACGGTGGCGCGGTGTTTGAGATGCAGCTGCCGATACTGGGAAGCGACGGCCTCGAGGCCGCTGAATAACAAAGGAATTACTATGGCACAGGCCATGAAAATCGCCATTGTGGATGACGAACAGGACATGCGCCAGTCGATCAGCCAGTGGCTGGCACTGTCGGGATATGACACCGAGACCTTTTCCAGCGCCGAGGACGCGCTGAAAGTGTTGGGGCCGGATTATCCGGGTATCGTGATCTCGGATATCAAAATGCCCGGCATGGACGGCATTCAGCTCCTGAAAAAGCTTATGGGCGCCGACAGTACGTTGCCGGTCATCATGATCACCGGTCACGGTGACGTGCCCATGGCGGTTGAGGCGATGCGCGTGGGCGCGTTCGATTTCCTTGAAAAACCATTTAACCCGGATCGGATGTCCGAACTGGCCAAGCGCGCCAGCAATGCCCGCCGTCTGACACTGGACAACCGGGCACTGCGGCGCGAGCTGTCAGGTGGCACGCAGATAATGAACAAGCTGATCGGCGCCAGCCCGGTGATGGAGCGTCTGCGCGAGGATATCCTGGACCTGGGGCAAGCGGACGGTCATGTCCTGATTGATGGTGAAACGGGCACCGGTAAAACGCTGGTCGCGCACGCGCTGCACGCGGTTGGCAGCCGGGCAGGCAAGAAATTCGTTCTGGTGTCCTGCGCGGCGCTTGAGGAAGACGTTCTGTCGAAACGCCTCTTTGGCCCGATGATGCCCGAGGATACGCAGTTGCCCGCCATTGAAGAGGCGCGCGGGGGGACGCTGGTTCTGGAGGATGTCGAGGCGCTGAGTGACACGCTTCAGGCCCGCTTGCTGAGTGTCATGAATGATCAGGGCACGCCGGCGGAAACGCGGATCGTTGCGATTTCCAACCTGCAAGAGGCCGGAAAGACCAGCGAAGACGTACTACGCCCGGACCTGTTCTATCGCCTGGCCGCGCTGCGGATCACCATGCCGCCCCTGCGCCAGCGGGGCGAGGATATCCTGACGCTGTTCACCCGTCTCAGCGAGCAGTTTGCCGAGGAATACGGATGTGATGCGCCTCAGGTCAGTGCTCAGGAAGCTGCGCAACTGTTGCAGGCCCCGTGGCCGGGCAATGTACGCCAGTTGATCAACATCGCAGAACGCGCCGTGCTACAGTCGCGCCGCGGCTCGGGCACGATTGCGTCGCTGCTGATGTCGGATCACGAGGAAATGCAGCCGGTGATGACGACCGAGGGCAAACCGCTCAAGGAATATGTCGAAGCGTTCGAGCGGATGCTGATTGATAACACGATGCGCCGTCACAAGGGCTCGATTGCCTCGGTGATGGATGAACTGTGTTTGCCGCGGCGAACGCTGAACGAAAAGATGGCTAAATACGGTCTGCAGCGTTCGGATTATCTGTGATCAGGCAGGGGGCTCTGCCCCCGCCGCCCTTCTGGCGCTCCCCCGGGAAAATATTTTACCAGATAAAGAGATCCTGAGCAGTGTTCAGGACCTCTGATGCAGTTTGCCCATTGTCTTTTCCACAGGACTGCTTTTATTGTGTCCGAACGGGCCGGGCCTTTTTGTGCCCCTAAGCCCCGAATCTTTGAGTTTCGCTGCTTTGCCGCGGATGGTGACAATCCCACGAGGCAAAGCAGACCGATTGTGCCCCAGATTGGGGCAGATGAACGCCTGAGCCCGTTTTTTCGGGCAAAAGGAATAAATGGGCAGGTCGCGGCAAACCGCGCCTGTCGGAGAAGAACCGCGATGACGCGCGCGCAACGAACGAATATACGGGCAGGGGGCCACAGCGCCAAACCCTGCCGCGCGCCGTCCGATATCGCCCTGACAAGACACCACCCCAAAAGCGCCTGTCCTCCCGGACGGGCCAGGACAACGCGTTTGGCGCGGTGCACCAAGGACACATGGCTAAGAAAATGCTTATCGATGCCACCCACGCGGAGGAAACCCGCGTTGTGGTGGTCGACGGAAACAAGGTTGAGGAGTTCGACTTTGAATCCGAAAACAAACGCCAGCTTGCCGGCAACATCTATCTTGCAAAAGTAACACGGGTCGAACCGTCGCTGCAGGCGGCTTTTGTTGATTATGGCGGGAACCGGCACGGTTTCCTCGCGTTCTCGGAAATTCACCCGGATTACTACCAGATCCCTGTCGCCGACCGCGAAGCGCTCATGGAAGAAGAGCGCGCCTATGCCGAGGCGATGAAGGCGCGGGATGAAGCCGAAGAGAGCAAGCCCAGGAAGCGCCGCTCGCGGTCGCGCACCAAGGCGGCGGACGTGAAATCCGACGATCCGGTCGAAACAATTGAAGTTTCCTCCGAACCGTCGGGCATGGAAACAATCGACCTGGATGAAGGTGAAGAGGGCGCTGATCTGACGGTTCCCGAAGGCACCTCTCCGATGGACCATGTCGCTGAGACGCCGGTTGAAGAGCCTGTTGATGAAGCGGAGGTGTCGGAAGAAGCCGAAGCTCCTGCTGTGGAAGTTGAGGTTGCGGAAGAACCCTCTGCCGAGGCTGAGGAAGACGTGACTGGCACGTCGGAAGAAGCGTCTGCGGAAGCCGAAGAGTCTCAAGGTGAAGTGGTTGGGGCATCTGCCGACGCTGATGCCGAGAGTGCCGCAGATGATGTGGACGTTGCCGAGGAAGCAGCGGCTGACGAAGTCGCAGCGGACGAAAGCAAAACTGAGGCTGACGACGACGAGGCGGAAGTAGAGTCTCGCCCGGACGCGACCGCCAAGGATGACAGCATCGAGTCGGTGGCCGATGAGGATGACATCGAGGACATTCGCCCGCCGCGCAAGCCGCGTCCGCGCCGCTACAAGATTCAGGAAGTCATCAAGGTGCGTCAGGTTCTGCTGGTGCAGGTCGTCAAGGAGGAGCGCGGCAACAAAGGTGCAGCGCTGACCACTTATCTGTCGCTGGCTGGTCGCTACTGCGTTCTGATGCCCAACACCGCACGCGGGGGCGGGATCAGCCGCAAGATCACCAATGCGCCGGATCGTAAGAAGCTGAAGGAAATCGCCTCGGAAATCGACGTTCCAAGCGGTGCAGGCCTGATCATTAGAACAGCCGGTGCCAAGCGCACCAAATCCGAGATCAAGCGCGATTATGAATACCTGCAGCGCATGTGGGAGCAGATCCGCGAACTGACGCTGAAATCCATTGCGCCCGCCAAGATTTATGAAGAGGGCGACCTGATCAAACGCTCGATCCGCGACCTGTATAATCGCGAGATTGACGAGGTTCTGGTCGAGGGCGAAGGCGGTTACCGTATCGCCAAGGACTTCATGAAGATGATCATGCCGTCCCACGCCAAGAACGTGAGACGGTATGAGGACGCGCTGCCTCTGTTCGCGCGCTATCAGGTTGAGAGCTACCTGACCGGTATGTTCAACCCGACGGTGCAGCTTAAATCCGGCGGCTACATCGTGATCGGCGTCACTGAGGCGCTGGTGGCGATCGACGTGAACTCGGGTCGGGCGACGAAAGAAGGCTCGATCGAGGAAACCGCGCTCAAGACCAACCTTGAGGCCGCTGAAGAGGTAGCCCGCCAATTGCGTCTGCGTGACTTGGCCGGTCTGATCGTGATCGATTTCATCGATATGGACGAGCGCAAGAACAACGCAGCCGTCGAAAAGCGTTTGAAGGATAAGCTCAAGACCGACCGCGCGCGAATTCAGGTCGGCCGGATTTCCGGCTTTGGCTTGATGGAGATGAGCCGTCAGCGCCTGCGTCCAGGTATGCTTGAAGCGACCACGCAGCCTTGCCCGGCCTGTCATGGTACCGGTCTGATCCGTTCGGATGACAATATGGCACTGTCGATCCTGCGACAGATCGAAGAAGAGGGCACCCGCCGCCGCTCGCGCGAAGTTCTGGTGCGCTGCCCGGTCAGCATTGCCAACTTCCTGATGAACCAGAAGCGCGAGCATATCGCGCAGATCGAAGCGCGCTATGGACTTTCGGTCCGGGTCGAAGGTGATGTGCACCTCGTCAGCCCCGATTTCTCGATGGAGAAGTTCAAGACCGCCAGCCGTGTTGTGCCCGAGGCCAGTGCGCCGGTTGTGTCGGTGGACGCCTCGTTGATGGATTTGGTGGACGCGGACGAAGAAGAGGCTGTCGTCGAAGAAACCGTTCAGGCCGAGGAAGAATCCAAGCCCAAACGCAAGCGTCGCCGTCGTCGCCGCAAGAAGAGCAATGCTGGCGGAGAAGGCTCCGAGACCGACACCGGGATTGAGGAAGAGGCCTCAGCTGAGGCGGCGGATGAATCCGCGTCCGAACCCGAGGCGGAAGAGGCCGTTCAGGAAGAGAAGCCGGAAAAACCCAAACGTCGCCGGGCTCCGCGCCGCAAGAAGAAGGACGCGGAACCTGTGGAAGCGGTCGAAGAAAGCCCAGCAGAGGCCGAAGTTGAGGCGGCAGAGGAAGCCGTCGCGCCTGAAGGCGAGCCGGTGACTGAACCCGAAGCGGAACAGGTGAGCGAAGAACCCGAACCGGTTGCGGCCACGGCGGAGCCGGCTGCGGAAGAAGTCCCGGAACCTGAACCTCAGGAGACAAGCGAACCAGCAACGGAAGAGGTGTCTGAAACCGTTTCTGAAAATGTGGAAACGTTAGAGATCGAAACCGCGGTGGAAGTGGAAGAAGTGGTCGAGGAGACCCCCGAACCCGTGCTTGAAGTTGTCGCGGAAGAGCCCGAACAGCCCGGCGAACCGGCCAAACCGAAACGGCGTGGCTGGTGGTCTTTGGGGCAGTAAGAAAGCCGTCAGTGGGGTTACCCACGCAATAATCTTCGAGAACGCGTTGGCTTACGTCGACGCGTTTTCTTTTTATTGTTCTGTGGGTTGCAGGAGATTTCGAATTAGTAATGGAGCGAGCGTGTAATGGCGTATTTGCAGGGTCACACAACGCAAAAGGTCAAGCAGAACCAGCGGAGCCTCAAGGATGCTTACGCTCACTTCAATAAACTGTTTCATGAGCGGAATAAACTCGAGGATGAGCTTGAGAACGCTCAGACTTTTTTGGCTTCCCGCCAATGCGCTATGGAGGCACGCATGGCGCGCGAGGACTTCCAGATGTCGTTGCTGGATGAGGTCTATGGGGAAGCTGAAAACCCTGCACGGCAATCGGCGTACACCGACGATGTGGAATTCAAAATTCCAATTGGGGATCGGAAGGGAGAGATCGTCACGCAAGCCGACTTTGTATTCCTGACAAAATACGCGAAAGTTTGAAACGACAAGTTCGCGTCAAAATGGAAGGAAGATGCAAAGAACTAGGTCGAATTCCTGCAGGAAAAGATTCCAATCTAATCGGTGGGCCGAAGTTTCGGAACGTGAGGCTCCCCTGAACTTTTGCCTCAGCCGGCTTTTTGAATGAGATACACCTGATGCCCGTCCACGTCCTCTTGCGACAACAACTGGTGCCCGCTTTCGGCGCAGAAATGCGGAACGTCGATGATGGCGGCCGGATCGTCGGCCATAATGCGCAAAACAGCCCCTGAGGGCATGGATTTAAGGCGTTTTCTGGCTTTCAGGACGGGCAAGGGACACAAAAGACCCAGCGCGTCCAGCGTTTCGGTGGGATTTGACATGAGGGTCAGATATTTCCACTTTGCCGGACTGTCCAGCGCCCATGCACGGGGATGTGACCGAATGGCCCCGTGACGTGGCCGGTTTGATACCCTATGTGCTGATCCATGTTCGGAATTGATATCATCGACGCGGGCTTGCTGCCTGCCATGTTCATCGCGATGCTGGGTGGGCTGATCAGCTTTCTGTCGCCCTGCGTGTTGCCCATCGTGCCGCCCTATCTGGCGTACATGAGCGGCGTGACGATCAACGAGATGCAGGATGAGGCAGCGGCGCGGCGCAAGGCGACCCTTTCCGCGTTGTTCTTTGTTCTGGGCCTGTCGACAGTGTTCCTGCTGCTTGGGTTCACGGCTTCGGCCTTTGGGGCGTTTGTGCTGCAGAACCAGGTTCTGTTTGCCAAGTTGTCCGGCGCGGTCGTGATCATCTTTGGCCTGCATTTCCTGAACGTGTTCCGCATTCCCTTCCTGGATCGCGAGGCGCGGATCGACGCGGGCGACTCAGGTGGCTCGGTCTTTGGTGCCTATATTCTGGGTCTGGCCTTTGCATTTGGCTGGACTCCGTGCATCGGGCCTCAGCTCGGCGCAATCCTGTCGCTGGCGGCGTCAGAGGCCTCGGTTGCGCGGGGAACTCTGCTGCTGGGTGTTTATGCCGCAGGGCTGGGGATTCCGTTCCTGCTGGCGGCCATGTTCCTGAACCGGTCGATGTCGGTCATGAACCGGATCAAGCCCCATATGGGTACGATCGAGAAGGTCATGGGTGGTTTGCTTTTGTTCGTCGGCATTATGCTGATCACCGGCCTGTTCACCGAATTCAGCTGGTGGCTGCTGGAGACCTTCCCGGCGCTGGCCAATTTCGGGTGATGTGTTGACCCGACTTACCTTGGCGGTAAGGCTGCGCTAACCTGCGCCGCAGAAGGTAAGGGCATGAGCGGTCACACAAATCAGCCTCGGGTATGCAGGCGTCGGGTGTTTTATATCCCCGGCTATGATCCGATTCACCCACGCCGATATCGTGAGCTGTACCGCAAGGAAAGTCGGGCTCAGGCCGAGATTTCCGGTTATGAGATTTCGATTTCTCCAAAGTCCGGTGAAGAACCATACGGTTGGCATGTCCGATCACATCAGGACGGCGCGGACATCGAGGCGGATATCGACGTTCTGGTCTGGTCGGATATCGTGCGCGAGAGCATGTCAAACTCGATCCCTGCGACCTATGTGCAGCTTTTGCGCACAGCATGGACTTATATCGGATCAGGTACATTGTGGCGCCTTATGCGGCTGCGGAAGGGGCCGGTGATCGCCGCGCTTTATCCCGTTGGGATGCTGATTGTGCAGTTGGCTTTGGCGTTTCTCGTACTCTGGGCAATGACCGCACTACTATGGGCCATTGCGGGGTGGCTGGCCTTGGTGCCAGCAGTTGCGGCGGCATATGCCTTGCTGCAATGGTTCCGAAAAATCGACAACCGCCTGTTTGCCTATTACCTGATGCATGACTACGCCTATTCGGCAGCGCAGAAAGGGGCGGTTCCAGCCGAACTGAAGGCCCGCTTGGGCGGGTTTGGCGCACATATTCGGAACGCACTTGAGGCGGATGTGGATGAGGTTCTGGTTGTCGGTCATTCCTCGGGCGCGCATCTTGGGGTGATGGTTCTGGCCGATCTGATCCGCGAAGGCGGGATGTTTGATACTGGGCCGGCATTGTCCTTCCTCACATTGGGGCAAGTGGTGCCCATGGTTTCGTTTCTGCCCGAAGCCGAAGACCTGCGCACTGATCTGCAATTCCTGTCCGAACAACCAGGCATCACCTGGGTCGACGTGTCTGCGCCGGGCGACGGCTGCGCGTTTGCCCTCTGTGATCCGGTGGGTGTCAGCGGTGTTGCAACCGACCAGAAACGTTGGCCTTTGGTTCTTTCAGCCGCCTTTACGCAAACCTTGTCGCCGGAACGCTGGCAAGAGCTGCGCTGGCGCTTTTTCCGGCTGCATTTCCAGTATCTTTGCGCGTTCGATCGCCCCAAAGAGTACGACTATTTCCGCATTACTGCAGGTCCTTTGACTTTGGGACAGAGGTTTGATGGCCGCGTTCCGTCGAAATCGCGCATCGAACAATCAGTCTCGAAATACAGGTCGGTACGTATATGAAGCCGCCAAAGCCAAAACCCCGCCCGGACAAGGTTTCGCTATGGCGGTACCTGAAACTGTTCCGCAAGGATTTGCTGTCGGCGCAGCCACAGCGGCTCTATCGCGCGTGGATGGCCGAATTTCGCACGCCGTTCTTCCGGTCCTACATGATCAACCAGCCCGAGCTTGTGGATACGGTTCTCAGGAAACGTCCCGATGAATTTCCCAAATCCGGTCGTATCAGCGAGGGGTTGCGGCCGCTGCTGGGTGACTCGGTCTTTCTGACCAATGGAGAGACGTGGAAACGGCAGCGACGGATCATCGACCCGGCCTTTGAGGGTGGTCGGTTGAAGGATACCTTTCCGGCCATGCTGCAGGCCGCCGAAGCGTGCGTTGCACGGTTGCGAGGGCAGGCGGGGCAGATGATCGAATGCGAGGAACTCACCAGCCACGCTGCGGCGGATGTGATTTTCCGAACCTTGTTCTCGGTTCCGATCGAACATGAGGTGGCCGCGCAAGTGTTCGAGAAGTTTCGGGCCTATCAGCGGCAGCAACCCTTGTTGAATCTGGCGGCGTTTGTTCCCTTGCCGCGTTGGGTGCCGCGCTTGCACGCACGGAATACGCGGCGGAATGCCAAGGCTATTCGCGCGTTGATCACGGGTCTGACGGCAGAACGAGCCAGGCTGATCGCCGAGGGGGAGGCACCCGACGATCTTGCCACCAAGATCATGACCACGCCCGATCCCGAAACCGGGCAGTGCTTTGACACCCAAGAAATGGTCGATCAGGTTGCCATCTTTTTTCTGGCAGGGCACGAAACCAGCGCATCGGCGTTGGCCTGGACCATGTACCTGATGGCGCTTTACCCCGACTGGCAGGAAAAGCTGAGCGCTGAGGCGCAGGTTTTGGATGATCCCGATTTTGGCACCGTGTCCAAGCTGCGGCTTAGCCGGGATGTGTTTCGCGAAGCGCTGCGCCTTTACCCACCCGTACCGATGATGGTGCGCGAAGCGACCTGTCCGGAACAGTTCCGGGGTAGGGATGTGGCCCGTGGATCGCAGATTGTCGTAAGTCCATGGCACCTACACCGGCAGGAACGCCTTTGGAACCGTCCTGACGAGTTCGATCCGACCCGTTGGAGCACCGAAAACGGCAAGACCTGTCAGCGGCAGGCATTCATTCCGTTTTCTGCAGGGCCCCGTGTTTGTACCGGCGCCGGGTTCGCCATGGTCGAGGGGCCTCTGTTATTGTCGATGCTGCTACGGCACTTCCGGTTCGAGGTGGTAGAAGGGCGCATTCCCATTCCGGAGGCACATCTGACGGTGCGGTCGAAGGAAGGGATATGGTTGCGCGTGGTTGAGCGCTAACAAACTACCATCGCCTTGCGCCTTGCTGTATGCGATGGAAAAACGCGGAATCATTATTGAACGGGAAAGTCTTATGTCCAAAGCAGAACAGCGCGAGCAGATGTCCAACGGCGCGGGTTTCATTGCAGCCCTGGATCAAAGTGGCGGCTCGACACCCAAAGCGCTGGCGCTTTATGGGGTAGAGGCTACTGAGTATAACTCAGACGAAGAGATGTTCGGTGAAATCCAGAAAATGCGCGCTCGCATCATTCTGGCTGACGACTTTACCAAGGACAAAGTGATCGGTGCGATCCTGTTTGAACGCACCCTGGGCGAGGAAATCGATGGCCGCAAAGTTGCTGATTACCTGTGGTCGCAGAAAGGTATTGTACCGTTCCTGAAAATCGACAAAGGTCTGGAAGATCAAGCCAACGGTGTTCAGATGATGAAACCTATCCCTGGGCTGGCGGAAACGCTGGCCAAAGCGGAAGGCGTGTTTGGCACAAAAGAACGGTCGGTGATCCATGAGGCCAACGCGGAAGGCATCGCAGCTGTGGTTGCACAGCAATTCGATGTCGCGCGCGAGGTTGTTGCCGCGGGCATGGTTCCGATCGTCGAACCCGAAGTAAACATCAACTCGGCCACCAAGGCCGAGGCCGAGGATATTCTGAAGACCGAAATCCTGAAGAATCTCGATCAATTGGACGAGGGGCAGGACATCATGCTGAAGCTGACGCTGCCCACCAAAGCTAACTTGTTTGACGAAGTAGCGGACCACCCACGCGTTGTCCGCGTTGTAGCCTTGTCTGGTGGTTATTCGACCGAGCAAGCCTGCGATCTGCTGAACCAGAACGGCAAGATGATTGCATCCTTCTCGCGTGCGCTGACCGAAGGCCTGTCAAAACAGCAATCAGACGCCGAGTTCAATGCGGCACTGGGCGGCAACATCGACAAAATTTTCCGCGCCTCGATCTAAAAGGCGCTATTCCGGCTTGGTGAATTCGCGGCGCATCTGCGCCGCTTTTTCACGCATGGAACACCCAATGGCGTGGTCGTTCACCAACCCCATGGCCTGCATGAAGGCAAATACCGTTGTCGGCCCGACAAACTTCCAACCGCGTTTCTTCAAGTCCTTCGACATCGCGATTGATTCCGCCGAGGTCGATGCGGTTTGTGGATCGGGCGGGTTGTCTGCCTCGTATCGCCAGACATAAGCGGCAAGCGATCCTTCCGTCGCTACAAGCTCTTGCGCGCGGCGCGCGTTATTGATGACAGCCTCGATTTTTCCGCGATGTCGAATGATGCCCGCGTCCTGTAACAGGCGTTCAACATCAGCTTCACCAAACGCAGCTACAGCATAGAAATCGAATTGGTTAAACGCTTTGCGAAAGTTTTCGCGTTTTGCCAGGATCGTGCGCCAACTGAGGCCCGATTGAAAGCTCTCCAGACACAGTTTTTCGAACAGGCGTCGGTCATCTGCTACCGGGTAGCCCCATTCAGTGTCGTGGTATTGAAAGAACTCGGGGGCTGCCTGACACCACGCGCAGCGCGGTTGCCCGTCCGGACCGGAAACGATTTTGGACATGGAAACCTCAGTTCAAAAGAAAGTTCAGGCGGTTGTCTGCGCGGGCCGGTTCCATCTCAAGAATTTCGGCCGTCACCACATTGGCAACAACAAAAGGATCCTGATTGACGAAATTGGAAACCTCATCTTGACTGTTCCCAACGGCCAAAACGCCACCACCTATGCCAGGTTTCAAACTCCCTGCGAGCAGGAACATACCCGTGTCGAATCCCTGCTTCAGCCAGGCGCGGTGTCCATCCATATATTCAGGGGCAAGATTTTTGTTCTCGGAAAAACGCAATAATATTATATACATGAGAAGCCCTATTCAGGTTGCATCAATTTGAGGTAGTAGATCGTTCAACCAGATATTCAGCTGCCGAACCTCACGGTCTAAGAAGGCTTCGTCTTGATAAGCCTGTGCGAGGGACGAGATTCCCTGGGTTTGTGCCAACAAACGCATAGCCAGTTCCGGCGCATCTTCCGAAAGGCCGGCCATAGAAAACTGTCGTTCCAGCCAGTCTCGAAACAGGTCGAACAACAGGTTGGCGTCGTCTTGCGCAGCATGTTCTAGCTTGGACAACTCGGTACACAGTGTTCCGACCGGACAGCCATAACGCACTATCTTTGCGCGGTTCATGATCATAATTCCGATAAACTGTCGGATGCGCTGTTTCGGATCCGGGAAGTCCTGCTTCCAATCGTCCAGCATCTGTTTTGTCCTGCTTAACCGCAGGTCTATCACAGCCTTGAGAATTTGATCCTTTGTCTTGAAATGATAATAAAAATTTCCGCGAGAGATGCGGACCGCCTTGGCGATTTCGGCAAATGACGTCTGTGCGAAACCGTTTTGATAAAACAGTTCATCCGCGACCTGAACAATTTGCTCGCTGGTACTGCGATCTGGCATTTAACGGCACTCTCCCGCTCTAGGACACTTGTCCTAAAGTGATGTTAGGACAAGTGTCCTAGAGCGTCAACTCAATTCGAATCTACGAAGATGAGGCGTCACGATAGCAATTGAGGATGTAAACCCGTATGGCCGAAGCCAATCCCACCTCAGGGTCTCGTTCAACGTCAATCTCAGCTGCCAAGGCGTTAATTGCAATACCTTTAGACTTGGCGATGTTGCGAAAGGCATGCCAGAATTCGTCCTCAAGGGACACTGAGGTTCGATGACCTTTCAGAGTTAATGATCGTTTGACCGGGCGACCGCTCATTCTTCCAACTCTCGATCATCCAACTCGCGGCGCTGTTTTTCCCGCTCGAACTTGGCCTTGGTCTTTTCGACCTTGCTGCGGCCGAATTCGACAGAGTTCCGATCAGCACGGGCCTTTTTTTCGGCCCGCGCTTTTTCTTTTCGATACCGGTTCAGATTGACCGGTTTGCTCATTTGTCTTTCGGGCCGATCATATGTTCGGGGCGGACAACGGCGTCAAAGGTCTCTTCATCGACAAAGCCCAGCGCGATGGCCTCTTCCTTGAGGGTCGTGCCGTTCTTGTGCGCCGTCTTGGCGACAGTGGTGGCGTTGTCATAGCCGATGGTCGGTGCCAGAGCGGTCACCAGCATCAGCGATTCCTTCATCAGCTTGTCGATGCGCGGCTCATTGGCCTTTATGCCCAGCAGCATCCGCTCGGTAAAGCTGTCGGTGGCGTCGCCCAGCAGCTGGATGGACTGCAGCAGGTTGTAAGACATCATCGGGTTGTACACGTTCAACTGGAAGTGCCCCTGCGATCCGGCAAACTTCATCGCCGCGTCGTTACCCATCACATGAGCAGCGACTTGCGTCAGCGCTTCGGCCTGCGTTGGATTCACCTTGCCGGGCATGATCGACGAGCCGGGTTCGTTTTCCGGCAGGATCAGCTCACCCAGACCCGAGCGGGGGCCCGAGCCCAGCAAGCGGATGTCGTTGGCGATCTTGTAGCAAGAGCCCGCGACGGTCGCCAATGCGCCCGACAGGAAGACCATGGCGTCATGGGCTGCCAGAGCTTCGAACTTGTTCGGTGCGGTTACGAAGGGCAGGCCGGTGATGTCTGCCATGTTCTTGGCCACGGCCGCATCCCAGCCGTTGTGGGTGTTCAGACCGGTGCCAACGGCCGTACCGCCCTGAGCCAGTTCGTAAATTCCGGGCATCGAGGCGTGAACGCGGGCAATACCCTGACGGATCTGGTGCGCGTAGCCACCGAATTCCTGCTCCAGCGTCAGTGGCGTTGCGTCCTGCGTGTGCGTGCGACCAATCTTGATGATGCCTGCGAACTCTTTCGCTTTGGCTTCCAGCGCTGTGGCGAATTTCTCAAGGCCCGGTAGCAGCACGTCACGAACGCTCATCGCGGTAGCGATGTGCATGGCAGTTGGGAAAGTGTCGTTCGAAGATTGACCCATGTTGCAGTGGTCGTTCGGGTGCACCGGGTCTTTTGATCCGATCACGCCACCCAGGATTTCAATCGCGCGGTTGGCGATGACCTCGTTCGAGTTCATGTTGGATTGGGTGCCCGAACCGGTCTGCCAGACGACCAGAGGGAAGTTGTCGTCAAACTTGCCTTCGATCACCTCACCAGCGGCTTGAATGACGGCATCCGCAATTCTCGCATCCAGTTTGCCGATAGCCTTGTTCTCTATTGCGCAGGCTTTCTTGATCACGCCCAGCGCGCGCACGATGGCAACGGGCTGCTTTTCCCAGCCAATGGGGAAATTCATGATCGAACGCTGTGTCTGGGCACCCCAATACTTGTCGGCAGGGACTTCCAACGGGCCAAAGCTGTCGGATTCGGTGCGGGTCTGAGACATCGGTCACTCCGTAGTGTATGCAGTCGCATGCCGTTTACCCGTAACAATGTCATCGTGCAATCGGCCAGTTGCGCGCACCATAAACTCAAGGGGGCCAGAGGTATAGCCGGAAGGGATTAGTAAATTCGGTCGGAAACACATTGTGTGCGCTATCGGGTCAGCTACAATAGGTGGATCAACTTGTTGGAGGCTAAGGTGGGCACATTGGTTCGAACTTATCCCCTGAAAATCATGGCCTTTTTATTGGGCATCTTGATTTCGTCCGCTTTAACTGGACTGAAAGCCCACGCGGCGGATATTGCCCCCTTTGTGGGCAGTTACGTAGGGTCTGCAAATGTCGTGGATGAAGACGGAAGCGAAACGCCCCGCGACATGAGCGTGTCGATTGAAGAGTTGAAAAACGGCTTCAATGTCAGTTGGACGACCACAACCTATAAGGCGGACGGTCGGGTAAAAGATCAGAAATTTTCAATAGATTTCAAGCAGTCGGACAGGTCCGACGTGTATTCTGCCGCCATGAAGCGCAACGTGTTCGGGCATGAGGTTCCGCTGGACCCGATGCAGGGCGAACCGTTTGTCTGGGGGCGGATCGAAGGTGACACCCTGACTGTGTTCTCGCTGTTTATCGGCGAGACGGGGAATTATGAGCTCCAGCAGTTCGACCGCACTCTGGCAGAGGGCGGTCTGGACCTGTCGTTTTCGCGGTTCCGGAATGGGGTAAAATCGCGATCGGTCGAAACGTTTCTGAAAAAGCAGTAGCGCCCGCCAGGTAGTTACTTGCGGAAACTGTCCAGCGAGACCACTTCGGCATCGTGGTGATCGGCTTCTTCTTCTACCTCGATCGATTCTTCGACGACGGGTTCGATTTCATCCTCATCCTCGGGGCTTTCAAAGCGCAACCCGAATTCAACCGAAGGGTCGACGAAGGTTTTAATCGACGCATAGGGGATATACAGCGGTTCCGGCGCATCGCCAAAATTCAGTGTGATCGAAAATCCGTCCTCACCGACCTCAAGGTTCTCGAACCAGTGTTGCATAACGATGGTCATTTCCTCTGGGTACCGCTCACGCAGCCAGTCGGCCAGTTTGACGTCCTCCTGGCGGGTGTCGAATGTGATGAAGAAATGATGCGCCCCGGGCAGGCCATTATCGGAAACGCTGGTCAGAACGGTCTTGATGAGCCCGCGCATGGCGGTGTGCATCAGGTTCCCATAGTCGATGTCTTGCGACATGTGTCATCCTCGAAAGTGGTTACCCTCAGCATAGGGGATTTCATCGGAAACGAAAGACCGCCTGTGTGAGGATTGTTTAAACGAAATGCAGTCCCGTTCCTATCGCTGCCATAATCGCCAATGTTGTTGCCATTCCAAATTTGAACTTAAAAATCAATAGCCCAGCGAGCAACGTCAGGACCATGGCGACTGGGTTTAGGCTGGTTAGATTGGGCCAGGGCAGTGTCACCGGTCCCCATGATGCTTCGGGGATTTCCTGAAACAGAACGTTCAGGCTGAACCACAGGGACAGGTTGAGAATCACACCCACAACAGCCGCAGTAATCCCGTGCAGGGCGGCGGACAATCTGGGACGGGCGGCCAGTTGGTCCAGATAAGGGGCCGCAAGAAAAATCCATAGAAAACAGGGAACAAATGTGGCCCATAGGGCAACGGCTCCGGCTGCGATCGCCAGGGATGCACCACCGCTCATCTGTCCGGTCAGCATGGCGACGAACTGGGTTACCAGAATCAGCGGTCCCGGAGTCGTCTCAGCCAGTCCCAGCGCGTCGATCATCTGGTCCGTGCTGACCCAGTGGTATTTGTCCACGACGGTCTGGGTCATATAGGCCAGTACGGCGTAAGCTCCGCCAAAGGTGACAACGGCGAGGCGGGCGAAGAACCAGCCCAGATCGCTCAGAAGTTTTTGCCCCGTTAAGGTCAGTGCCAGCAGCGGGCCCAGCCACATCGCCAGCCAGAAGGCGGCAGTTTGGAACGTACCGGTGACTTTGGGGGCAGGGGGAAGGTCGTCCGCCCGTGCCTGACCGTCAAAAGTTACGTATCCCCAAATCGCTGCGGCCAGAATGATCAGCGGAAAGGGCAGGTTCAGCGCGAAGATGGCGAGGAAACCAAGCCCTGCGATGGCGCGGTGCTGTGTATCCGTCAGCGCCTTGCGCGACAGGTTCCGAAGCGCCTGCAGGACGATCACGATTACCGTGGCTTTCACCCCCAGAAACCCGGCCTGAACCAAAGGCAAATCACCGAAGGCGGCGTACAGACCGACCAGAATTGCGATGACGCAGGCTCCGGGCAGCACGAACAAGGCCCCGGCGATCAAACCGCCGTTTACTCCGCGCAAACGCCAGCCTGCATAGGTTGCCAGCTGCATTGCCTCGGGACCCGGCAGCAACATGCACAGCGACAAGGCTCGCAGATAGGTCTGCTCGTCCAGCCAGGGGCGTCTTTCGACCAGTTCCTGGTGCATAAGCGAAATCTGTGCTGCCGGGCCTCCGAAGGAAAGCAGGCCGATGCGGCTGAACACCCGGATGAGCTCCGCAATTGATGGCGTCATGATCTGCGATCCGTCGGCCAGTCGTGATGTTCGTCAAAACCGTCCCTTGCCCAACGATACAGGGCGTCATAAAGGTGCAGGCCCGCCTCTAGGTTCTGATGGTCGTCCCGGTATTGCCGCGACAGGCCCACCGATATCGCCAGCAAGCCGGCGGCCTCAGGCGCCAAATCATGACGGTTGGTGTCCGCAGCGCGGATCACCGTGGCCAGCCGGTCGAGGGCAGGGGTGTGCAACTGAAACTCGTCCAGCATGGTGTCAAAGGTGCAGCGGTCGTTTCGATGGGACCAGAACGCTTCCTCGATATCGAACGGTGTCGCATCGAAGGCTTGAGCGGTTGCTTCGACCTCGGACGGGGCTACGAACAGGAACTGCGCGTTGCAGTCCACGAAGCGGCGGATCAGCCACGGGCACGCGATCCGGTCGATTTTTGGCCGGTAGCGTGTTACCCAGACAGATCGCCCATCTTCCGTCGTTGGTAAAGCTGAGGCCGGTATCCGTGGGGTCTTCGCCATGTCGCGCCAACCATACATTCCGCCTTCCAGAAATTCGGCCTCACATCCTTTGCTACGCAGCCAGGACACGACGCCTTGGCTAAGCTTCTTGCCCTTTTGGCAAATGATGACGGCGTTACGATTGCCAATTCGGCGGGCAATGCCGTCGATATCCATGGCCGAATGGCGAACGGCACCGGGGATAAGATAGGGGTCGGCCTCAAAATCCGGGTCCAAGCAAATATCGATCAAGACCGGTGCCTGCGGTGTTCCGATCAGGCGTAGCAACTGTTTTGGAGTGATTGAACTGGGCGCGGGCATAGCATGTCTCCTGATGCAAACGGATACATGCGAAACTTGGGCTGGCGCCTCACGGGGCGTTCGCAATCTTACCCCATGGCCATTGCTTACGACCAAGCGCCTTAGGGGTCAAGATTGCGCTGCTGGTGTCAGGCCCAATCCAACCTTTGTCCGGTCATGCAGACAGGCAGGGTGTCTTGCGGAAACTGCCCGAGTTGTTCGAACAGAGAGATAAAGTCAAACTGGTTATAAGCCTCGACCATGCAGCCATCATTGATCCGGGCGATAACACTGCCGGTTGCCTGTAACGGAGCCCCATTATCTGCGCGGGTGGTGCTGACGTGAAGGATCGCGGAGACCCAATCACCGTCTTCGATAATCTTCGGAAGATCGACCTTGATATCCCCCAGCACATGCCGAAAGGCCATGACCAGATCGCGAAAATCATCCGCGCCGACCTGCATTTCTGGGATCAGCCCCTCGGCCATGGTGTCGGGGGCAAAGAACTGGTCGATGGCATCTGTGTTCCCGTTTTCCCAAACCTCGGCATACCAGTTTCTGAGTATATCTGCGTGTGACATCCCAGCTCTCCTTTTCCTGTTTGGCTGAGAATGAAGCGAAAGGATGAAGAAACCCTGAACGTGAACAAGATCACAGATAAACCGCAGACAAAAAGGGGGAAATGCAGGTTTCTGTTGCCAGGTACCTGCGAACCCCGCCTTACGCGGCTAGGCGCAAGGGCTTAAGTTTCGGTCTTGTTACTGCTTACGCAGCAACTGCAACCGGAGCACGATTGTCGTTTGCAATTGTACTGTTTTCGCCGGTAACGGTGGCAGACAGCCGAGACAAAGCTAACCCCTTTAGACGTTCGTCGATCCTGTTTCGGCCCCCCGATTCTGAAAGAGTTCCTCAAACGAAGGATACTTCCAGAAGGTATATGGTGGAGCCGCCGGGTACCGCCCCCGGGTCCGATCCGCTTATTACGAGCGCGTTTATGTCCATAGTCCCGAAGGACATATCCTATATAGGTGAGCACACGCGCGGATGCAAACCGGGAAATTTCGGGAATGGTTAGCGTGAAAACAAACGATTAGGCGGATCTGTTAAAGTTTGCCAGAATCAACCACAACGCCAAGGCCAGTTCGATTCCCCCGAATGTCACCGCCTTGACCACAGGTGGGTTGTCCAGAATGACTGAAACGAACCGACCCAGTGCTGCACCTGCGTAGACAACCCCAAGCATGGCATAACCCATCGGATTGTTCAGCGACAGCACGACTGCACCGGTCACAACGAACAGCCCACCGACCGAGGCGCGCATCTCGCTTAGCCCCATGTTGCTGTCGGTTGGTGTCAGATCCAGCGATGCGGCGGTAAATGCCGGGGCGAGGAAGCCGAACAAACCAAAGCCAATCGTTAGAAGAGCAGCAATCACGTTCAGCGTTGTAACCATTATACCTCCGTCATGCTGGCTTACGGTGTTGCTGTGCTACATCCCGCGCCAGTTTACGCGTGTAGTTTTCCAACTCGATCAGCGCTGCGTCTGCTTTTACTGCATCGCGCGCTTCCAGTGCGTCGGCGATGCGATTGTGCAGGTCAATGATCTCTTGGCGGGATCGGGCCGTAAAGGTGATCATGTTCATCAGCGGCTGCATCGCCTCAACGGCACCGGCTAGTTGATAGGACAGAACCGGGTTCCCGGCCGCATCGACCAGTGCACGGTGAAAGGCGACATCCGAAGAACAGAACGCTTCATCCGTCAGGCCGGGTTGTGACTGACGGAAAATCTCGGTCCGCATGGTGGCGAGTTGATCGGCAGTGCGGCGTTGGGCAGAGAGCGGGGCGCAGGCACGTTCCAGCGCAAAGCGAGCCTCGCATGCAGTGTCGAAACTGATCGCATTCATCGACAGCAGTAAGGTCGAAGTTGTGATTTGCTGCGAATAGGCGTCCTCAAAGCTGATCCGGTTCACAAAAGCGCCACCGCTGGCTCCGCGCTGGGTTCGGATAAGTGATTGCGCCGCAAGGCGTTTGAGGGCCTCGCGCACTGTAGGGCGCGAAACCTGGAACTGATCGGACAATTCAGCCTCGGATGGCAACCTTTCGTCCACGATCAGTTCGCCCGATATAATAGCGTCGCGTATGGCCTGAGCGATCTGCGCGGATAAATCTGAAGGTTTTTGAGGTACGATTTTCATGTTCCTGGGATCGCCGGCGAAATTTTATTTGTCTGACATTTAAAAGTCTGACATTTGAAATGCAAGGACTGAGTCGGGAGGGAAACGTGAGTCGCGCAGTTCTACGCAGCGGATTGTGGCTGGGATTCTACATTCTGATCCTGTGGGCTTGGTGGGTAATGTTCACCATGAGCCGCGACATGGATCTGGATTGGATCGGCAGGCCCGGTCCTATGGGTCAGGCTATGGCCGCCATGGATCCCCGTATGGACATGTATATGCCCATGGCCGAATTCGGCCCGCTGTTCTGGATGTGGGCGATCATGATGGCTGCGATGATGCTGCCGACATTGGTGCCGACCCTGCGCAGCTACGACGACCTTATCCGCAGCGCCAATGGCACCCGAGCAGGTTGGGTCGGTGTGCTGGCTGGGTATTTCATCGTCTGGGTGGGTTTTGCCGCTTTGATCACCAGTGTTCAACTGGGTCTGCTTTTCGGCGGCTTCGTCGATATGCTGGGCATCGCCAAGTCCGCTTTGTTTGCAGGCGGGCTGATGATCTTGGTCGGAGCTTTTCAGTTCACCCGCGCGAAAGAGGTTTGTCACGGCGTATGTCACGCTCCTATGACCTATTTCCTGGGCCACTGGAAAACCGGGTTTACGGGCGGTCTGCGTATGGGGCTTGCGCTTGGCGCGTTCTGCGTTGGGTGCTGCTGGGGCTTTATGGCGCTTGGGTTTGTTGGTGGTGTCATGAGCTTGCTCTGGATGGGCCTCGCGACACTGTTCATGGTTTTGGAGAAACTGCCTCAAATCGGGCACGCGGTGACGCGGCCAATGGGGTTTGCACTGATCACAGGGGGGGTTGCCCTGCTGGTCTATCCCTTTGCTTACGGAGGATAAGTATATGGCTAAAAACAGGAAACCTGAGGCCGACAGGCTGCCAATCAGCCAACGCATTGACAGCCGTATGCCCAACCCCAAACGGCGCGAAATGAGCCCGACGGACTGGGCCATCAAGGGTGAACTGATCCTGAACTGCTCGTGCGATGTGTTCTGTCCCTGCGTTGTGTCTCTGGGCGCGCACCCTCCGACTGAAGGGCATTGCCACGCCTGGATGGGGGTCATCATCGACGAAGGCCATTACGAGGGCGAGGATCTGTCGGGCCTGAACGTGGGTCTGCTTGTCGACATTCCGGGCCGCATGGGAGAGGGCCAGTGGAAAGTCGCGGCCTATGTGGACGAACGCGCCAGCGGAAAGGCTTATAACGGGTTGCTGCAGATTTTCAGCGGCCAGGCAGGTGGCACAACCGGTCTATTCACCATGCTGGTGAGTGAAATCATCGGGGCCGAGCGGGCTCCGGTCCAGATCGAGCGTGACGGCAATAAGCGTCGAATCGTGATTGGCCGCAAGATTCAGGGTGAGATTGAGATGTTGGCTGGCAAGGACCCTGAGCATCCGGTGATGGTATCGAACTCGAAATACTGGATGGGTCCCGACATCATCGTGGCACGCGGCACCAAGTCCAAGGTGCGCGACTATGGCCGTGTTTGGGATTTCGGTGGCAAGTCTGCGGAGATCTGCCCGATCGACTGGCACGGTCCAAAATGATGATCACAGGCGCCTATGCACAGGAAATGGCGCGGTACAACCGATGGCAAAACAAGCAGTTATTGGGGTTTCTGCAATCACTCGCGCCCGAAGAACTGACTAAGGAACGCGGTGCATTCTTCGGCTCGATCATGGGAACGGCCAACCATTTGCTGTGGGGCAATTGGATTTGGGTGTCCCGTTTTGACAAAGGCGCAGGTCCGGGAGGCGGTATACCTGATAGCGTTTCGCTATGTGCCGATCTGGTTGATTGGTTGCCTCTGTGTGAAACAGTGGATGCCCGTATCGCTGAATGGGCGGGATCGTTGGTAGATGCGCCATTGACCGGTGATTTCACCTGGTTCTCGGCCGCAAAAGAAGCTGATGTTACATTGCCTTACGCGCAATGTGTGATCCACATGTTCAACCACCAGACCCACCATCGTGGACAGTTGCACCAGATGCTGACCGAAACCGGATCAGCCGCGCCTGTCAGTGATCTGGTCTTTATGCCGAAGGAGGCCTGAATGCCGCAGATTTCCATGTCACGCCGGTTGCGGCGGACACCGTTCTCTGACGGGGTCGAGGCCGCCGGGGTCAAGGGATACACGGTTTATAACCGAATGCTGTTGCCGACGGTTTTTGAAAGCGTCGAGGCGGATTACCGTCACCTGAAGTCCCATGTACAGGTTTGGGATGTGTCTTGCGAAAGGCAGGTCGAGTTGCGTGGTCCGGATGCCGCCAGGCTAATGCAAATGCTGACGCCGCGCGATCTGCGGGGGATGCTGCCGGGGCAATGCTTTTACATACCCATCGTCGATGAAACCGGTGGGATGCTGAACGATCCGGTCGCGGTGAAACTGTCTGATGATCGCTGGTGGATTTCCATCGCCGACAGTGACCTCTTGCTGTGGGTCAAAGGCATCGCCAACGGGTATAGACTGGATGTTCTGGTGGACGAGCCGGACGTGTCGCCGCTAGCGGTACAGGGGCCGAAGGCGGATGACCTGATGTCACGCGTCTTTGGCGATCGGGTGCGCGATATCCGGTTCTTCAAGTTCGACATGTTCGAATTCGAGGGCCGCGATCTGGCGGTGGCGCGATCAGGGTATTCCAAACAGGGCGGGTTTGAGATTTACGTTGAGGGTTCCGACATCGGGATGCCGCTGTGGAACGCTCTGTTTGCTGCAGGCGAGGACCTGCAGGTGCGTGCGGGCTGTCCCAACCTGATTGAGCGGATCGAGGGCGGGTTGTTGTCTTATGGCAATGACATGACCGACGATAACACACCGCATGAGTGCGGTTTGGGTAAGTTCTGCAACACGCATACGGCTATTGGGTGCATCGGGCGCGATGCCTTGCTGCGTGTGGCCAAGGAAGGCCCGGTACAGCAGATTCGTCCGATTGCCATCGAAGGCGATGTCGTGCCGCCCTGTGACCGTCCGTGGCCGGTAGTTGCCGGTGGAAAACGGGTGGGGCAGGTGACCTCGGCAGCTTGGTCTCCGGACTTTTCGATCAACGTGTCGATTGGAATGCTGCGGTTGAGCCATTGGGACGCCGGAACAGTTGTTGAGGTCGAAACGCCTGACGGTATGCGCCGCGCAACAGTGCAGGAGCGGTTCTGGATTTGATTGCGGTAGGGGGCGCTGCCCCGTCGCTGTGCGACGCCCTCGGGAATTTTTAGCCAGGTGAAGATTGCGATCTGGCCATGAAAAAACGAAAGGAAATAAGATGTTCAACGCATTGGTCATGGAGAAGGATGAAGAAAGCGGACTGGCCAGCCCGTCGGTGAAACAGCTTTCGCTTGAGGATCTGCCTAAGGGTGAGGTCACGGTGGCTGTCGAGTACTCGACGGTGAATTACAAGGATGGATTGTGCACGTCCGCCAAGGGTGGCGGCTTGGTGCGCTCTTACCCGCACGTGCCGGGGATAGATTATGCCGGCACGGTCGAGGCGTCCTCGGACGATCGCTATAAGCCCGGAGACAAGGTGGTTCTGACCGGCTGGCGCGTGGGTGAGGCTCATTGGGGTGGCTATTCGCAAAAGGCGAATGCCCGGGCCGATTGGCTGGTTCCTTTGCCTGAAGGGTTGGATGCGCGGCAGGCGATGGCCGTGGGCACGGCCGGTTTTACGGCGATGCTGGCGGTCATGGCGCTGGAAGATCACGGCATGACAACCGACCACGGTCCTGTTCTGGTGACTGGGGCAGCGGGTGGCGTGGGCTCGGTGGCAACTGCCATTCTGGCCAATCTGGGTTATGAGGTTGCGGCCGTCACCGGGCGCCCTGAAACGGGTGACTACCTGAAGTCTCTGGGGGCCAGCACCATCGTGCCGCGTGAGGAATTGAACGAGACCACCAAACGCCCGCTGGAAAGCGAAACCTGGGCCGGTTGCGTCGATGCGGTTGGTGGCGAGATGCTGGCGCGTGTGCTGGGACAAATGAAATACGGCGCGTCGGTTGCGGCCGTGGGTCTGGCCGGAGGTGCGGCTCTGCCTGCAACGGTGATTCCGTTCCTGCTGCGCGGGGTCAATCTATTGGGCATCGACAGCGTGATGCAGCCTTATGAAAACCGCGTACGCGCCTGGCAGCGCATCGCAACGGACCTACCCATGGACAAGCTGGAAGCGATGGTTCACCCTGCAACCCTAAGTGATCTTCCGCAATTGGGAGCCGATATCCTGAAAGGTCAGGTTCAGGGTCGCGTCGTTGTCGACGTAAACGCCTGATCGACAGGGCTTGCACCCGGACCGGTTGCCCTGAGCGCAGATCGGTCCGGGTGTCATTGAAACTCCCAGAAAATGCCGGAAACACCTCTGGTCATTGGCGCAATTCCGCATCATCATTGCTATACATCCCAACTGCGATGGCTTATGAGCCATGCAAACAGCACCTGAAGACGGGGGAGTGAGCAGCATGTCTGATGATTTCGAACTGGATACTGATGATCTGAAACGGCGCATGGAAGGCGCCATGTCCAACCTCAGAACCGAATTTGCCTCGCTTCGGACTGGTCGGGCGTCAGCCTCTATGCTGGAACCGGTTATGGTCGATGCTTATGGCTCGATGACACCGATCAATCAGGTTGGAACGGTCAACGTGCCCGAGCCGCGTATGGTTACGGTCAATGTCTGGGACAAGGGTTTGGTCGGCAAAGTCGAAAAGGCCATTCGTGAAAGCGGACTGGGAATCAACCCTCAGCTGAACGGAACTATCATCATGCTGCCGATTCCGGAGCTGAACGAAGAGCGTCGCCGCGAGCTGGGTAAGGTCGCCGGCCAATACGCCGAGCACGCGCGGGTTTCGATCCGCAACGTTCGCCGTGACGGAATGGATCAGGTCAAGAAGGCCAAGGCAGACGGCATGTCCGAGGACGATCAGAAGTTTTGGGAAACTGAAGTTCAGGATCTGACTGACGAGATGATCAAATCTGTAGATGCCGCGCTTGAGACCAAGCAGGCAGAGATCATGCAGGTCTGAGACCGGGATATGCTCAACGCCCCACATACTGAGCCAGCGAACGGGCCGCGCCATGTCGCTATTATCATGGACGGAAACGGTCGCTGGGCGCAGGCGCGTGGTCGGCCGAGGCTGTTCGGCCACCACGCCGGGGCGCGACGTGTACGCGAAGTGGTCGAGGCCTGCCCGGGGCTTGGGATCAAATACCTGACAGTTTTTGCCTTTTCGACAGAGAACTGGAAGCGCACGCAGGCGGAGGTCGCTGGGCTAATGAGCCTTTTTCGGCGCTATATCATCAAGGAAACCCGAACCCTGAAAAAAAACGGGATTCGGGTACGCTTTATCGGGGACCGGGTGCGGCTCGATAAGAAGCTGACCGAGTTGATGGATACGCTGGAAGAGGAAACCAAAGAAAACGACCTGGTTCATCTTACTGTTGCCCTGAATTACGGCGGGCGGGATGAGGTAGCGCGCGCCACCAAACGTCTGGCGCGGGACGTGGCCGAAGGGCGTCTTCTCCCAGAAAATGTGGATGAGGAAACGCTGCCCAAGTATCTGGATACGCACGTTCTTCCTGATCCGGACCTGGTCATCCGAACCAGCGGAGAGGCGCGGATTTCAAACTTTCTGCTCTGGCAGTCGGCCTATTCCGAATATGAATTCATTGACACCCTGTGGCCAGATTTCACTGCGGCTGAGTTAGAGCACTTGTGCCGTAATTTCGGTTCCCGTGAACGTCGTTTCGGGGCAGTTCCGGCATGAGTGACGGCCGATGGTCTGACCTGACCGCCCGGGTTCTATCGGCTGTTGTGCTGGTCCTTGTAGGCTCGGTCGAGGTCTGGCTGGGCGGGCTATGGTTCGAAACCTTCATCGCGATAGCCTGTGGTCTTATGATTTGGGAACTGGTGCGGATGATTGACCCGGACAAAACCGGGGCGGCCTTGCAGCTTGGTATTCTGACCGGGGTTGCAGTTCTGCTCAGCTATCATCTGCCGCCGCTTTACAAATTGCCGATCTTGATTGCTCCGGCCCTTGTTGGGGCCGGGCAGATCAGCCGATCCAAAACGACCTATGCGCTGTTTGCGATCTGGATTGCAGCGGCTGGGCTAGGCTTCATCTCGATCCGCGAGAACATGGGGTTTGGCTGGATGGTGTGGCTAATCTCGGTGGTGGTCGCAACGGATGTGGCCGGGTATTTTGTTGGCAAAACATTAGGTGGCCCGAAATTCTGGCCCAAGGTCAGCCCCAAGAAGACATGGTCGGGGACCGCTGGCGGATGGGCTGCGGCGGCCATTGTTGGCACAATTTTCGCGATCCATGCTGGCTTCGGTATCATGTTCGTGGCGATCTCGGTGCTTGCCTCGATGGCCAGTCAGGCCGGGGACATCGTCGAAAGTGCAACCAAGCGGAAGTTTGGGGTTAAAGACAGCTCAAACCTGATCCCGGGCCACGGCGGCTTTCTGGATCGGTTCGACGGCATGATGGGCGCGGCCCTGTTTGTTCTGATCGCGGGCCTGATCTATTCCCCCGGGGGCATGTAATGCGCAAAGTTTCGATTTTTGGTGCAACCGGCTCGATCGGGCAGAACACCATTGATCTGATCGACCGGGATCCGTCGGCCTATGACGTTGTGGCGCTGACCGGCGGGACGAATATCGAAAAACTGGCCGAAGATGCACGTCGCCTGAAGGCCGACGTGGCCGTGACCGCGCATGAAGATCGGCTTGAGGATTTGCGTGTCGCACTGTCCGGAAGCGGTGTCGAGGCCGCGGCGGGGCAGGCGGCCTTGACCGAGGCTGCGGCGCGGCCAGCCGATTGGGTTATGTCCGCTATTGTCGGAGCCGCTGGGTTGCCGCCGGGGCTTGAGGCGCTGAAACAGGGCGCGACGCTGGCACTTGCCAACAAGGAAACACTGGTTTGCGCCGGGGCGCTGGTACTGGAAACAGCGCGGGATCACAATGCGCGCCTCCTGCCGGTAGACAGTGAACATTCGGCGGTGTTCCAGGCTCTGGTCGGCGAAGATATGGACGCTGTAGAGCGGATCATCATCACCGCCAGTGGGGGTGCCTTCCGCGATTGGCCGCTGAGCGATCTGGCCAGCGCTACGGTTGAACAGGCCTCGAACCATCCGAACTGGAACATGGGACAGCGGATCACCATCGACAGTGCATCGATGTTCAATAAAGCGTTGGAGCTGATTGAAACCAAAGAGTTCTTCGGCGTCTCGCCGGATCAGATCGAAGTGCTTGTTCATCCTGAATCCATCGTGCACTCGCTGGTCGGATTTAATGACGGGGCTGTCATGGCCCATATGGGCGCGCCTGACATGCGGCACGCGATTGGGTACGCGTTGCACTGGCCGGACCGACGCGATCTGCCGGTTGAACGCCTTAACCTTGCCAAACTGGGTCAATTGCGGTTTCAGGAGCCGAACGAGGCACGTTATCCGGCCTTGCGTCTGGCCCGCAATGTGATGCAGCGGGGCGGCCTGTCCGGCGCCGTTTTCAACGCCGCCAAAGAGCGCGCCTTGGATCACTTTATCGCGCGTCGTGTCGGCTTTCTTGAAATGGCTGATATTGTCGAGGCGGTTCTGAACAGGTTTGAGGCGTCAGACGGCCTTCTTGATGCCCAATTAGACCTTGATAACGTGCTGCAAACGAACCATTTGGCACGTAAGTGGGCCGACGAGGCCGCCATCCAGTCTGCAGGATAAAAACTTGGACCTAATCTCTCTGATCCCTCAATTCGGCAACCTGCTGTATACCATCTTCGCCTTTGTGATTGCGCTGTCCGTCATCGTCGCGGTGCATGAATACGGCCATTATATAGTGGGGCGGTGGTCCGGCATCCATGCCGAGGTGTTCTCGATCGGGTTTGGTCCGGTGCTGTGGAGCCGCGTCGACAAACGCGGCACCCGATGGCAGATCGCCGCGCTGCCATTTGGCGGTTATGTCAAGTTTCTGGGCGATGCCAACGCCGCGTCTGGCAAGGACGAACAGGCGATGATGGAAATCATCGAGCAAAGCCCCGAAGAGTTGCGCCGCACTATGCATGGCGCGCCATTGTGGGCGCGTGCGGCCACGGTTGCAGCGGGTCCTGCGTTCAACTTTGTGATGTCCATTCTGGTGTTCGGCTTGATATTCTTTTCTCAGGGCGTGACCCGCGAACCCTTGACCGTTGGCAAGCTGTATTCTCTGCCGGGTACGGAACAGCAGCTGCGGGACGGGGATGAGATCGTTGCCGTCGCGGGCGTTCCTGTGCCTAATTTCGATCAGCAGGGGGCCTGGTCCGATTTCACCGACGCTTTGCCGGTTGAGCCCGAGCTGGATTACACAGTGATCCGCGACGGGCAAACGATGGATGTGTCCGGCCCCTGGCTGTTCCCGCCGCTGATCCAGCAGGTTGCCCCGCGCAGCGCAGCTATGGATATCGACCTTAAATCCGGCGATGTGATCACGGCGATCAACGGAGAACCGGTTTTCGCCTTCGAACAGCTCAAGGAGCATGTGGAAGGCTCGGACGGTAAGGTTCTACTGCTGGATGTCTGGCGCGACGGGGCCGAACTTGAGTTCGCGCTGGCCCCACGCCGCACCGATGAGCCAAAGCCCGAAGGTGGATTTGTGACCCATTGGCGCATCGGGATTGTTGGTGGGATGGCCCTGGAACCGGCGACCGAACCAGCGGGCCTGGTAGCCTCCCTGTCCGGTGGCGTGCGGCAGACTTGGCGCATCATCGACGGATCGTTGTCGGGCGTCTGGCACATGATCACCGGGGCGATCAGTACTTGTAACATGTCCGGTCCCATCGGTATTGCCGAAACCTCGGGCGCAATGGCCAGTCAGGGTGCGCAGAACTTCATATTCTTTATTGCGGTTCTTTCGACTGCCGTTGGATTGCTGAACCTGTTCCCCATTCCAGCGTTGGATGGTGGCCATCTGATTTTCTACGCCTATGAGGCCGTGGCGGGTAAACCACCCAGCGACGCCGTGCTACGGGTTCTGATGGGGGTCGGCGTGTCACTGATCCTTGGGTTGATGGTCTTTTCAGTGACGAACGATTTGTTCTGCTGATTGTGGCGCGCGTTGCATGAAGATGCCGCAATTCCGCCCCATTTCGGGCGTAAGTTCTGCTGCGAAAGGTAAATGTGTCAGAGGTTGTAATGTCAAAGGCTCTGCGTAAATCAGCCGAAAGTGTTGGATACCTGTTCGTGTTGAACTGGGACATGCTGCTGTTTTTCGGCGCGACCGCTGTTGCGATGGGCGGCTGGGCTTACCTGATAACGATGTGATTCTCAGCACCAGTCGTGAAAACCACTTGAGGCGGCCCTTTCGGCCGCTTTGTTTTTTGGTCTTTTGACAAGGATAAATATTCTCGCTACTCAGCATTAAAGTCCAAAAATATTGGGTAGTGAAAAAAATGACTGATAGGCGAGGCGCGGGCACATCCTGCGGGGGGCAGAAGCCGGAAAACAAGATTTTGTGGCGGTCACTAACGTATATTTTCCTTCTGGCATTGATAGGTTTTGTGCCATTTCCGCAGGTTGCGTGGGCGCAAAACTTTGTCATCAATTCATTCGATGTCGAAGGTAACCGGCGCATCGAAACGTCGACGATTATCGCGCGCACAGGCATCGAACCGGGGCAGTCCGTAACTGCCGGCGAGCTGAACGATGCCTATCAGCGTTTGCTTGACAGTGGTGTTTTTGAGACAGTCGAACTAACCCCGCGCGGCAGTACGCTGCTGATTGAAGTCGAGGAATATCCGACGATCAACCAGATCAGCATCGAGGGCAACCAGCGCGTCAAGGATGAAGTGCTGCTAGAAGCGATCACCTCGCAGTCCCGGCGGGTCTTCACGCCTCAGGTCGCGGAAACCGATGCGGATCTGATCGCCGAGATCTACTCGTCGCAGGGGCGTGTATCCGCCACGGTCATTCCGCGCATCATCCGCCGCAGCGACAACCGGGTCGATCTGGTTTTCGAAGTCGCCGAAGGTACCACGATCGAAGTTGAGCGCGTCAGTTTTGTCGGCAACCGCGCCTATTCCGATCGTCGTCTGCGCCGGGTTCTGGAAACCAAGCAGGCCAACATTCTGCGGACATTCCTCAGCGGTGATACTTTCATCGCCGACCGGATCGAGTTTGATAAACAGGTCATTCGGGATTTCTACCTGTCCCGCGGCTATGTGGATTTCCGCATCAACAGCGCGAATGTTGAGTTCACCCGTGAACGGGACGCCTTTTTCCTGGTGATGAACATCACGGAAGGGCAGAAATTCTCGTTTGGACAAATCAGCACGGTCAGCGAGATCCCGGGTGTGGACCCCGCTCCGTACCAGGCTGCGCTCAAGATCAAACCGGGTGTGACATATACTCCGTCTCTGGTTGAAAACTCGATCGCCCGGATGGAGCGTCTGGGGATTAAGCAGGGTGTAGATTTCCTGCGGGTCGAACCCCGCGTGACCCGCAACGCGCGGGATCTGACGCTGGATGTTCAGTTCGTACTGACCCGCGGACCGCGCATTTTCGTTGAACGGATCGACATCGAGGGCAACACCACAACGCTGGACCGTGTGATCCGTCGTCAGTTCGATACGGTTGAGGGCGACCCCTTCAACCCGCGTGAAATCCGCCAAGCTGCCGAGCGTATTCGCGCGCTGGGTTTCTTTGCGGTTGCAGATGTGGAGCCGCGTGAAGGGTCTTCGCCCAGCCAGGTGATTGTGGACGTTGACGTAGAAGAGCAACCGACCGGCTCTCTGAGCCTGGGTGGTAGCTACTCGGTTTCCGATGGTTTCGGGGTCGCGATCGGACTGCGAGAAACCAACTTTCTGGGACGTGGACAAACGGTTGGTCTGACCCTGTCGACTGCACAGGATTCGGAGCAATACACGCTGGACTTCACCGAACCCTATCTATTAGGGCGCAAACTGCGCTTCGATGTGGGGCTAGGCCTTTCGACGACCAACTCGAGCTTTGCCAGCTATGACACTGAAACGTTGTTCTTCCGGCCTCAGCTGAGCTACGCCATTGGTGAGTTGTCCGCGCTTCGGTTGCGTTATGGCTGGGAAAACAGCGAGATGACTCAGCAGGATGATGAGGTCAACGGCGCGGTCATTTCCTCGGAAATCGATCAGGGTGAGCGCACGACCAGTTCTTTGGGATTGTCCTATGTATATGACAGCCGCCTCGGCGGCCTGAACCCGAATGCAGGCGTGCTGTTCGAAGCCGGTGTCGATGCGGCCGGGCTGGGTGGTGACAATGAGTTCTACAAAACCACCGCCCGCGGCATCGCTCAGACCCGTGTCTGGAACGAGGAAGTCGTTTTGCGCGCATCCGTCGAAGTAGGTGCGCTGCACTGGCGCGGCGATGACTTTAGCCGGACCCTCGACCGCTTTGTTCTGGGACCCAGCATCTTCCGCGGCTTCGAGCCCGCAGGTATCGGTCCGCGCGATCTATCTAACGGACAGGATGATGCGATCGGGGGCAACTACTACTGGGTTGCGCGTCTGGAATCAGACTTCCCGCTGGGTCTGCCCGAGGAACTGGGTCTACGGGGTGGTGTGTTCTATGACTTCGGTAACCTCTACAACCTCAATGACGTGAACACTGCAGGCGCGGACATCGTTGGCGAAGATGGCTCGATCCGTCACGTGATCGGTGTGTCGGTTCTGTGGGAAACGCCCTTCGGTCCGCTGCGCTTTAACTTCTCGAAAGCGTTGAAGAAAGAGGACTTCGACAAAGAGCAGAACTTTGACCTGACTGTTCAGGCCCGGTTCTGATCCTCAATGTTGAAACATGTATTCATGAAACCGCAGGGCCCTTTTCGGGCCCTGTGTGTTTTTCTAACTATTGCCTTTGCAGCCCCGGTCGTGGCGCAGCAACTGGGGGTGCCGCAAAGCAGCGTTGTGACTCTGTCCAGCGAACGGTTGTTTTCCGACTCGGCCTTTGGGCAGCGAATCCTGCGCGAGATCGAGACCGAAGGTATCCTGCTGGGAGAAGAAAACGAGCGGATCGTGGCCGAGCTGAGCCGGGAAGAAAGGCTGTTGACCGAACAGCGCGCGACCATGACCGCGGATGAATTCCGCCCGTTGGCTGATGCATTTGACGAAAAGGTTCAGTCTCACCGGGAAGGGCAACGCGCCAAGCTGGACGCATTGGCACGCCGTAGCGAAGAAGCCCGGCAAAGGTTCTTTGAGTTGGTGCAACCGGTTTTGATTGATCTGCTGCGAGAATCTGGCGCGTCGATCATCATTGAACGGTCCAGTGTCTTTCTCAGCTCGGACCGCACTGACATCACCGATGCGGCCATTACGCGGATCGACACGGTGATAGGCGACGGCAGCACTATCGAAAACGAGGCCAGCGAATAGGTTTGCTTGCCCTTGCGGCGCTGTATTGCTACCACGCCGCAAACAGAAATCCAGAACGGGACGACGACATTATGAGCACGGAAACCAAAAGCGCCGACATTCAGCTGATCCAACGGATCTTGCCGCATCGCTATCCGTTTCTGCTGGTCGACAAGGTGGTTGATATCTCGGGCTATCAGTCGGCCGTTGGCATCAAGAATGTCACCATGAACGAGCCGCATTTTCAGGGCCATTTCCCCGGCACTCCGATCATGCCGGGCGTGACCATTGTCGAGGCGATGGCGCAAACCGCAGGCGTGATGCTGGGCGTGGGTATGGATGTAATCGACAGCGAGCTGCTGATCTATTTCATGAATATCGACAAGTGTAAGTTCCGCCGCAAAGTGATCCCGGGTGACGTGCTTGAGATGCATGTTGAAACCGTGCGCGGCAAAAAAGGCGGCAAGATCTTCAAGTTCAGCGGCAAAGCTACCGTTGAAGGCGAGATCGCAGCAGAGGCCGAATTTTCGGCCTATGTCGATTGGGACATGGAAAAAACAACATGAGCGGTATCCACCCAAGCGCAATTATCGAAGACGGCGCTCAGATTGGTGAAGACTGCATCATCGGGCCGTTCTGCTATATCGGCGCGCAGGTCAAGCTGGGCGATCGGGTTGAGTTGAAGTCGCATGTTGTCGTAACCGGCGATACCTCGGTTGGCGATGAAACGGTGATCTTCAATTTCTCGGTGATCGGAGAGATTCCGCAAGACCTGAAATTCGGCGGTGAAGATACGCGGCTGGAGATCGGCAAGCGCAACCGTATCCGCGAGCATGTGACAGTGAATACCGGAACTGAAGGTGGCGGTGGAGTGACCCGGATCGGTGACGATTGTCTACTGATGGCCGGTGTCCATGTGGCGCATGACGTTCAGATCGGCAATCGGGTGATCATGGTCAACCATGCCGGCGCGGCGGGTCATTGTGTCATCGAAGATGACGTGATCGTCGGTGGCATCTCGGGTCTGCACCAATGGGTGCGCGTGGGTCGTGGTGCGATCATCGGCGCGCTGACCATGGTTGCCAATGATGTGATCCCCTACGGTCTGGTTCAGGCCCCTCGGGGTGAGTTGGACGGCCTGAACCTGGTGGGTCTCAAACGGCGCGGTGTTTCGCGCGAGGATATCGCGGCTCTGCGGGCTGCGTTCCGCGAATTGTCATCGGGTGAGGGGACGTTCATGGAGCGCGCTCATCGGGTGGGTGCCGACAACGAAAGCGAATACGTGCAACGGATCGTGGATTTCGTGACCGGAGAGTCTGATCGCTCTTTCCTGACACCGAGGAAGTAGACCGATGTTGGCCCTGATTGCTGGAACAGGCGCGCTGCCGGGCGAAGTGTTGAAACACCTGGCCGACCGCCCGGTGATCTGTGCGATGGAGGGGTTCACGCCCGACACCCTGACCGCGGACATCGTATTTCCGCTGGAACGGCTGGGCAGTTTTATCGCCGATCTGAAAGCGCGTGGCGTGACCGAGATTTGCCTGGCAGGCGCGGTGCGGCGTCCGGTGATTGATCCAACACGTATCGACGCGGCGACGATGCCCCTGGTCCCGGTGCTGCAACAGGCGCTCATGTCCGGGGATGACGGAGCCTTGCGTGCCGTAATCGGCATTTTCGAGGAATCCGGGTTGACCGTTCGCGCGGCCCATGAGATCGCGTCCGCATTGCTGCCGCAGCTTGGGTGCCTGACCGAGGCGCAACCATCGGAGGATGATCTGGCCGATGCGGACAGGGCTGCGGGTATCCTCCGGGCCATGGGTGCGGCGGATATCGGGCAGGCCTGTGCCGTGTCCAAAGGGCAGGCATTGGCGGTGGAAAGCATCTTTGGCACAGACTGGATGTTGCAGTCTTTGACCCAACGCCCGGATGCGGGGGGCGGGGTTCTGTTCAAAGCCCCGAAACCGGATCAGGATCGCCGCGCCGATTTGCCGACGATTGGTCCGGGTACAGTGTCCTCAGCCGTGGCCGCGGGATTGACCGGGATCGTCATCGAAAAGGGTGGCGTCATCGTTTTGCAGCAGGATCGCGTCCTCGACGAATGTAACCGCCTTGGCCTGTTTCTTTACGTGCGAGAGCGGGCCAGCTGATGCGGGTGTTCGTGGTCGCCGGTGAACCTTCGGGCGACCGATTGGGCAGTTCATTGATCGAGGGGCTTCGAACCCTCGTTCCCGAAGTTCAGTTCGATGGCGTTGGCGGCCCCTTGATGCAGGCGCAGGGTTTGGAAAGCCGTTTCCCGATGGCCGAGCTTTCGGTGATGGGCCTGGTCGAGGTTCTGCCCAAGTTCTTCCATCTCAAACGCCGGATTGCCGAAACTGCACAGGCGGTTCTGGACACGCAGCCGGATGTGCTGATCACCATCGACAGCCCTGACTTCTCGCTGCGCGTTGCCAAGATCGTCAAGGCGCAGAGCGATATCCGGACGGTGCATTACGTGGCCCCCAGTGTCTGGGCGTGGCGGCCGGGTCGGGCCGACAAGATGGCCAAGGTGATCGATCACGTTCTGGCGCTGCTGCCCTTCGAACCGCCCTATATGGAACGCGCGGGCATGGAATGTGATTTCGTTGGCCACCCGGTTGCTAGTGAACCGGTGGCGACCGAAGGCGATATCCGAGAGTTTCGCGCCGCCTATGATCTCGGCGCTGCGCCGATCCTTCTGGCGCTGCCGGGCTCGCGCGGGGGAGAAATTGATCGACTGGCCCCGGTCTTTGGCGAGGCGCTGCAGCAATACCTGCAAAACCGGTCGGACGTGCGGGTTGTAGTGCCCGCGGTGGCGCATATGGTCGATACCGTCGCACAGCACGTGCAAAGCTGGCCGGGCGATCCGGTGGTTGTAGATCCGCGCAACCTGCCCTCTGATCAGGCTGTCGCACAGAAGCGGGCCGCTTTCGCAGCGTCTGAACTGGCGTTGGCGGCTTCGGGCACTGTCTCGCTGGAACTGGCGGCGCAGGCCACGCCGATGGTGATTGCTTATAACCTCAACTGGCTCACAACCCTGATCGCCAGGCGCATGGTCAACCTCGACACGGTGACACTGGTCAATCTGGTGTCGGAGACCCGCACAGTTCCCGAATGCCTGCTGGATGACTGCCAGCCGGGCAGGATCGCTGACGCTCTTTCAAAGGTGACTGCAAACCCGAATGCGCAGCACGAGGCCATGGAGACAACGATGTTGCGGCTCGGACGCGGCGGCGAGGCGCCCGGACTGCGGGCGGCCAAAGCGGTTCTGTCCCGGATGAACGCGTGATGTTGGATTTTGCGCTTTTTGGGCTGTCGGCCTTCATGGCACAGATCCTGACAAATCTGGATAATCTGGCGGCGCTGCTGGCGCTGTCGTTGGTCTCAGGGGCAAAGCGGTCGATCTTCGGGTTCCTGATGGCGCAGGCGATTGTGATCGGTGCTGCGCTGTTGCTGGCTTTGGGGGTCGAGGATGTAGTACCGCACTGGGCGGGATATCTGGGGGTGATCCCGCTGAGCCTCGGCATTCTGGCATTGCTCCGGAGGAAAAGCGGGAAAGAAACCGAGACAAATCCCAATCTGGAAACCGGGGCATCGGTGATCATGGTCACGCTGCTGTTCATCAGCCTGTCGATGGACACATTCGCGGTACTGGCGCCTCTACTGGCCGACTCGGCCCCCAGCTTTCGGACTGCTGGCGTGATCGGCGCAGCGCTTGCTGCAGCCAGCTTGGCCACGGTCGCACTGTTTGGATCAAAAGCGCCGTTCATGAGCGGCGCTCTGGCCCGACGACTGGAGCGACTGGTACCTTACGTTATGATCTGCGCCGGACTTTACATCCTCAGTAATTCGTGGACCGACGCGGTTTAATAGCCGCGCCAGATCCAGCCGCCGCCAAAGATGCGGCTGCCTTCCGAAGCATAGAACACGCAGGCCTGGCCCGGTGAAACACCTTCTTCGGGCGTTAGCAGTTCGACTTCGGCCATGGTGTCGGACAGGGGGCGGATGATCGCCTCGCGCGGGGGACGGGTCGAGCGGACCTTGACCGACACATGCCATTCATCGCGTGAGGTGAAGGGCTCATCCCCCAACCAGTTGATCTCGCGCACCGGAATGGTGCGCGTAGCCAGCATCTCTTTCGGACCGACAACAACCTGCTGTTTGTCAACATCCAGCTTGACCACGTAGAGCGGCTCGCTCAGGCCGCCGATCCCCAGACCACGCCGCTGACCGATTGTGTAATGGATGACGCCGTTGTGTTGTGCCAGTACGCGGCCATCGGCATGCACGATCTCACCAGGCTCCGCAGCACCAGGGCGCAGTTTCTCGATCACACTGGCATAGTTGCCATCGGGCACAAAGCAGATGTCCTGACTATCGGGCTTGTCGGCCACAGCCAGCCCGTATTGCGCCGCCATCTCGCGGGTTGCGTCTTTCGAGGGCAGATGGCCCAGCGGAAAGCGCAGGAAGTCCAGCTGCTCGGGCGTGGTCGAAAACAGGAAGTAGGACTGATCCCGGTTTGCATCTTCGGCACTGTGCAACTCCGGACCATTCGGCCCCATCTTGCGCTGGATATAGTGACCGGTTGCCATGCAGTCGGCCTCAAGGTCCTTGGCCGTTTCCAGCAGGTCCTTGAACTTCACCCGTTCGTTGCAACGGATGCACGGCACTGGTGTTGCACCGGCCAGATAGCTGTCCGCAAACTCGTCAATCACCGCGTCCTTGAAGATGTTCTCGTAGTCCAGGACGTAATGGGGAAAGCCACGTTCCTCGGCCACGCGGCGCGCATCATGAATGTCGATCCCCGCGCAGCAGGCACCCTTTTTGGCCAGCGCTGCTCCGTGATCATAGAGCTGCAGCGTCACACCCACCACGTCATAGCCCTGATCGGCCAGATGGGCCGCCACAACGGAACTATCCACGCCGCCCGACATGGCAACAACCACCCGAGTTTCCGACGGGGGTTTGGCAAAGCCAAGCGAGTTCAGCGGTGTCTCGGTGTCGAGTGCCATGACGATTCCAGTGCGGGTTAAGAAAGACCGGCAGAATATAGGAAAATTCTACACACTCTCAAGGGGCGGTTTCACTCTGCATTAAGTAGGCTGGTGTCAGCTTTGTCGCAGCACGAAGAGGACCGAAAGATGTATTTGCACAAAGTAGAAGGACCAAGGTCGGTAACCCTGCCGGATGGAACGGTTTTATCGCGCGCCGACCTGCCGCCAGAAGATACGACCCGATGGGTGGCCTCGCGCAAGGCGATTGTCGTTCGGGCTGTGGTTTATGGGCTGATTACCCTGTCTGACGCCAAGAACCGATATGGGCTGAGTGATGAGGAGTTCAACTCGTGGGTTTCTGCGGTCGCGGACCACGGTACGGATGCTCTGAAAGTCACCGCGCTAAAAAAATATCGACAACCTATAGGCGAAAGTGAATAAATGATTCAACGGTAACGTCAGATTAACCATTTTTGAGCAGGCTCAATTTGAAATTGGTAAATTGACCCGAATTGGAGCAGTAAATGCGTATACTTCTTGTCGAGGATGATCCGACCACGTCGAAAAGCATCGAACTGATGCTGACGCACGCCAACCTCAACGTCTATGCAACGGACCTCGGCGAGGAAGGTATCGATCTGGCGAAGCTCTATGATTACGATCTGATCTTGCTGGATCTGAACCTGCCGGACATGAACGGACATGAAGTACTGCGCCAGTTGCGTATTGCGCGGGTGGAAACGCCAATCCTGATCCTGTCGGGCGCGGATGATACTGAAAGCAAGATCAAGGGTTTCGGTTTCGGCGCGGATGATTATATGACCAAGCCTTTCCATCGCGAGGAACTAGTGGCCCGTATTCACGCCATCATTCGGCGATCGAAAGGGCATTCCCAGTCCATTATCCAGACGGGACAAGTGGCTGTGAACCTGGATGCCAAAACGGTTGAAGTGGAGGGCAAGGCCGTTCATCTAACCGGCAAGGAATACCAGATGCTCGAGCTGTTGAGCCTGCGCAAGGGCACCACGCTGACCAAAGAAATGTTCCTCAACCACCTATACGGCGGCATGGATGAACCCGAGTTGAAGATTATCGACGTATTCATCTGCAAACTGCGCAAAAAGCTCAGCAACGCGACCGGTGGCGATAACTATATCGAAACCGTTTGGGGCAGGGGGTATGTCTTGCGCGATCCGCAAAGCAACGGCCTGGACGAAACTCGGATGGTCGTCGGCGCCTGATTTGAACACGGTCGCCTGTGGTCCGGGGCGACCTCCTTCACTCACTGAACAGCACGTCTGGACCTGACCATGACCTCGCCCTATCACTGAGGTCCAAGAATACGTGACAGGGCGAGGCCATGAGCAAATTGATTCCGGTATCTGATCTGACTGAGGACGCCGCGCGGGCGGAATTGGCGCAGCTTGCGGAACAGCTTGCGCGGGCGAATACACTGTATCACGCCAAAGACGCGCCAGAGATTTCCGATGCCGAATACGATGCGCTCAAACGCCGAAACGCCGAGATCGAGACGCGTTTTCCGCAGCTGAAACGGACCGACAGCCCTTCGGATCAGGTGGGTGCGCGACCGGCTGACGGGTTCTCCAAAGTTACCCACGCCGTGCGCATGATGTCGCTGGGCAATGCGTTTGACGACGAAGACGTTCAGGATTTTGACCGCTCAATCCGAAAGTACCTGGGACTGGCAGTAACACAGCCTTTGCCCTTCACTGCCGAGCCTAAGATTGACGGTTTGTCACTGTCATTACGCTATGAGAACGGGCAACTGGTTCAGGCCGCCACCCGCGGGGATGGAGAGGTCGGAGAAAACGTCACCGCCAATGCCCGGACGATTTCTGACATTCCGCAAACCATAGCTGATGCACCAGAAGTGCTTGAAGCGCGTGGTGAGGTCTATATGTCTCATGAAGACTTCGAAAAGCTGAACGCGCGGCAAGAAGAGGCTGGTGAAAAGCCCTTTGCCAACCCGCGAAACGCAGCTGCGGGTTCGCTGAGGCAATTGGATTCAGCGGTTACGCGCATGCGACCGCTACGGTTCTTTGCCTATGCGTGGGGCGAATTGTCTGAGCCATTGTCCGACACCCAAATGGGTGCGATTGATAGGTTGCGCGCTTTTGGGTTTTCTACCAACCCGCTGACCCGGCTTTGTGAAGACGTCGGGCAGATGTTGGCGCATTATCGGGATATTGAGGCTCAGCGGTCTACTCTCGGCTATGACATCGATGGTGTTGTTTACAAGGTGAACGATCTGTCGCTGCAGGCACGTCTTGGGTTTCGGTCCACGACGCCTCGCTGGGCGATCGCGCATAAGTTTCCCGCCGAGTTGGCCTGGACCCGGCTTGAAGCGATCGACATTCAGGTGGGCCGGACCGGTGCGCTCAGCCCGGTTGCCCGGCTGCATCCGGTGACTGTGGGCGGCGTAGTCGTATCGAATGCCACGCTACACAACGAGGATTATATCGCGGGTCGCGATGCCAAGGGCGGTACGATCCGTGACGGTAAGGACATCCGCGTCGGTGACTGGGTGCAGGTTTATCGTGCCGGTGACGTGATCCCGAAACTGGCCGATGTGGATATTTCAAAGCGCCCCGAAGGGGCTGAGCCTTTCGATTTTCCCACGACCTGTCCCGAATGCAACAGCGATGCTGTGCGCGAGGAAGGCGATGCTGTCCGGCGCTGTACCGGGGGTGTGATCTGTCCAGCGCAGGCTGTTGAAAAGCTGAAGCATTTTGTTTCGCGCAAGGCTTTCGATATCGAAGGCTTGGGGGCAAAGCAGATCGAGATGTTCTATGACGACCCTGACTTGCCGGTCAAAACACCGGTCGATATTTTCACCTTACAGGCGCGTGATGCTGCGAACCTGAACAAGTTGGCCAATCGCAAGGGATGGGGTGCGCAGAGCGCCAGCAACCTGTGGAGCGCGATTGATGAAAAGCGCAGTATACCGTTTGGACGGCTGCTGTTTGCTTTGGGCATCCGGCACATGGGTGAGGCCGCATCGAACCTGATCGCAACCCACTATGGCGCGTGGTCGGATTTTGAAACCGCCGTGACCGCCGCAGCAAGTTTCGAGGGGGCCGAATGGGAAGATTTGCTGAGTGTCGACGGTGTTGGTGAAGTCATGGCACGCGCCCTCGTGTCCGCCTTTGCGCAAGAGGCCGAACGCGCCAGCATCGATGCGCTTGTCGAACAACTGGACGTGCAGGAGGCCAAACGCCCGGACACCACCGGAAGTCCGGTCGCAGGCAAGACTGTTGTATTCACCGGTACGCTGGAAAAGATGACCCGTGCCGAAGCCAAGGCCCGCGCCGAGGCGTTAGGGGCCAAGGTTTCAGGCTCGGTCAGCAAAAAAACCGATATTCTGGTGGCGGGACCCGGGGCGGGGTCCAAGGCGAAAAAGGCTGCTGAGTTGGGGATTGAAACGCTGGATGAGGATGGCTGGCTGCAGCTGATCGGAACCTCATGAGCGGTCGACCTGAACAGTTATTCCCGCTGTTCGCGGGTTTGGAAACGCTGGACGGTGTAGGGCCGAAGACGGCTCAGGTTTTAACGCAGGCGGGTACGGAGTCGCCGCGGGACGTTTTGTTCAGCCTGCCTTACGCCGTTATCGACCGCAGACGCCGCGACACCATTCAGGGTGCCGACCTGCCCAGGACATTGACGGTTGAGGTGACGGTTGGGGTTCACCGACCGCCGCGCAACAAGGGGGGTGCGTATCGGGTGCATGTCGAGGACAGTCAGGCCGATTTTCAGCTGGTGTTCTTCCATGCACGCGGAGACTATCTTAAGCGGGTCTTGCCTGAGGGATCACGGCGTGTGATTTCGGGCAAGCTGGAACTGTTCGATGGCATGGCGCAGATGGTCCACCCGGATCACATGCTGCCACCAGAAGAGGCTCAGGACATTCCGGACTTTGAACCGGTGTATCATCTGACACAGGGGATCACGCAAAAAACGGCATACAAAGCTACGCGCAGCGCCTTGGCGCGTGCGCCGGAATTGGAGGAATGGATAGACCCGGCTCTTGTAACGAAACAAGATTGGCCGGGCTGGTCGGTGTCCATTTTGGCTGCGCATAACCCACAGGGGGCGGATGATGTTGCGGCTCATGCACCCGCACGGGAGCGACTGGCTTATGATGAACTCTTTGCGCACCAACTGACGCTGGCGCTGGCGCGTCAACGTGAGCGGAAAGTCCGGGGCATTGTCAGCGTCGGAACAGGAACGTTGCAGGCGAAGGTCCTGGCCAGCCTTCCTTACAAGCCTACCGGTGCGCAATTACGGGCGATTGATGAAATCGCTGCCGACATGGGCGCGGACGCGCGGATGAACCGGTTGTTGCAGGGGGACGTGGGCGCGGGAAAAACTCTGGTGGCGTTCATGGCGCTGCTTGTTGCAGTCGAAGCAGGCGGACAGGGTGTCATGATGGCCCCGACCGAGATTCTGGCCCGGCAGCACCTGGAAGGCCTGAGGCCTTTGGCCGAGGAGGCCGGAGTTGTTCTGGACATTCTCACCGGTCGCGACAAGGGCGCTGAAAGACGCGCCAAACTGGCGGCATTGAAGAACGGCGATATTCACATTCTGGTCGGCACCCATGCCGTCTTTCAAAGCGATGTGGAATTCAGGGCGCTCCGCCTTGCCATCGTTGATGAACAGCACCGGTTTGGTGTCCGGCAGCGGATGGAGTTGTCGGAAAAAGGGAAGGGCGCGGATGTCTTGGTGATGACGGCCACGCCGATCCCGCGCAGTCTGGCGCTGGCACAATACGGCGATATGGATGTCTCGGTGCTGGATGAAAAACCGCCCGGGCGAAAGCCTATCAAAACGGCCATTGTCAGCACCGAACGTATGGATGAGGTCGTGTCCCATCTGCGCCGCGCCATTGCCGAAGGGCGCCAGTGCTATTGGGTCTGTCCGCTGGTCGATGAATCCGAGGTGTCAGATCTGACGGCTGCTGAGGAACGGTTTAAACGCTTGCGCGCGATTCTGGGCGAAGGAACGGTCGGTCTTGTGCACGGCCAGATGCCCTCGGCCGACAAAGATGCGGCAATGAAAGCGTTTCAGGAGGGGCAAACCAAGGTCTTGGTCGCCACGACCGTGATCGAGGTCGGGGTCAACGTTCCCAATGCCTCAATCATGGTGATCGAACGGGCCGAGATTTTCGGGCTGGCGCAACTGCACCAGCTCCGTGGTCGAGTAGGGCGTGGCGAGGCGGATTCCACCTGTCTGCTGATGTATCAACCGCCGCTCAGCGAAGGTGGGCGGAAACGACTTGAGGTTCTGCGCGAAACCGAAGACGGGTTCATAATCTCGGAAACCGACCTGCAAATGCGCGGTGCGGGTGATCTGATCGGCACGGCGCAGTCCGGTCTGCCGAAATTCCGGATCGCGGACCTTGAACGTCAGGCCGGATTGATGGCCGTCGCCCAAACGGACGCCCGTGCGCTGCTTTCAGCTGACCCGCAACTGAACTCGGACCGAGGCCAGGCGGCGCGCGTTCTTTTGTGGCTGATGAAACAGGATCAGGCAATACGTTTGATTTCAGTGGGTTAGGAATTTTGTTCTTGTAAGTTCACAAATGTTCTCAAAAAGTTCTTTACCGACTCACCGAAATATGAGAACAAAAGGTCAACAAAGGATTAAAGCTTTGACCGGAGGTGAGACCATGCTGAACCAGATCAAGACCGCCCTGAGCCGCTCGCAGTCGACGATTTTGCAAGATGCTGCGGGCGCCGTATCTTTGGTGGTGATGCTGATGGTTGCCCTTCACCTTCCCGGAACGTTCTGACCCTTTCTGCCTGCGATCTCGTGCCGATCATACCGCTCTGTCATACCCATTTCAGTCAAGGGTGACCTGCCTGTCCCATTTCCCTTGAGGGGCCTGCCTCGGCCCCGCGCGGCTATCCGGACCCCACGCGAGACACGCACAACCTGCCGCCGCCCTTTCCGCCCGGAAGGTGCGGCGGTTTTTTCTTATAGTTCGCCCGTTTTGATGATCTCAATCATCGCCGACAGCACGGAATTGACCGCGACCGAAGCCAGGATCATCCCCATGACACGGCTGATGATGGCAGCACCCGAATATCGAATAAGGCGGATGATCGGGTCCGCCAGCAGCATCAGAACAAAGGCGATCAGCACCACAGACAACATCACCAAGGCCGTAATGCCCTGATCTGCGGCACTGTACCGATTGTTGTCGGTCAGGATGACAATGGCCAACATCGCCCCAGGTGAGGCAAGGGAGGGAACTGCCAGAGGAAATATAGCCGGATTGGGGCGTTGCGACGGCCTTTCGAGTTCTTCTTCGGCCTCGTGTTGTTCCACGACCTGTTTGCTTTCGCCAAAAATCATCGTCAGCGCGAAAAGAAAGAGAATGATGCCGCCCGCAACCTGAAAAGAATTCAGACCGATATCCAGTGCTTCGATAAGCAATTGTCCGAAAACAAGGAAGAACAACAGCACCCCAGCGCTGACCAGAGCAGCAAGAAGTGCCGTTTTGCGACGGGCGGATGCGGTCAGAGTTGCCGTGACCGCGATGAAGACGGGGATTGTTCCGATGGGGTCGATAACAACCCACAGGGTAACGAAATGCTCAAGCAAATTGTTCAAACCAGACACTCCCCAAAAGTTCGGCTGAGGTTAGACAGGTTTGCCTCAGAAAGCCACGTTCAGGCGCAATTGGCCTGTTCGGCCTGCTCCATGGCTTCGGCCGTGGCCTCAAGTGCAAGCAGGATCGAGGCATGACGGTTCTTATAATCACGCGCAGGAATCAGAACTTCGAGCCCGTCAAAAGGGGCGTCGGGTGCCGTCCCGTCTTTTTTCAGCATGGCCGACAATTGATCACGCGCGGTTTCCACCTGCGCCCGTGTTGCGCCGATAATGGCACCGCCGACAACTGCAGCCGAGGCCTGACCCAGCGCGCAGGCTTTCACATCCTGCCCGTAATCTGAGACCTTTCCGTCCTGCATCTTCACATCCACGGTCACAGTCGACCCGCAAAGGGGCGAGCGCTTTTTCACGGTGGCATCAGGGTTGTCGAGACGGTCCAGATGCGGAATATCCGCGGCCAGCGCCAGAATGCGGCCGGAATAGAGCTTTATCAGATCGTTCTCGCCGGACATGGCTTTCCCTCGTTGTCTGTTCCCCATACATAGTGAGCATCCACCGGGATGCAAAAGGTTTTTCTCATGTCCTCTACTGTAACATTTGACCCGACCAAACTGAAATATGACGAGTCCGGTCTGATCCCTGCCATCGCTCAGGATGAAGGCTCGGGCGAGGTATTGATGATGGCCTGGATGAACGCCCAAGCTGTTGAGAAAACGCTGGAAACCGGGCGCGTCACCTATTGGTCGCGGTCCCGCCAGTCGTTCTGGATTAAAGGTGAAACTTCGGGCCATGTGCAGCAGCTGGTAGATTTCCGCTTTGATTGTGACCGCGATTGCTTGCTGGTTCTGGTGCGTCAAACCGGTGCCGCGTGCCACACCAACCGCCGCTCGTGTTTCTACACTGCCGTTCGTGAAGGGGCCGAGGTTGAGTTGATGTCACCGATCAAGTGACCTGGTTACAGCCCGACCATTGCCCGGATATCTGCTGGTGAGGCGCCCTCGGCCCGGTATTTCGAGATTGCCCGCGCATCATCACGTTTTGCCAGACGCTTACCTGCGTCGTCCCGGATCAACCGGTGATGGAGGTAGCGCGGTGTCGGCAATCCAAGCAGGGCCTGCAATACAACATGAATACGTGTCGCCTCAAACAGGTCCCGACCGCGTATGACATCGGTGATGCCCTGCGCGGCGTCATCCAATACCACGGACAGATGGTAGGACGTGCCCATATCGCGCCGGGACAATACGACATCGCCGATGGTTTCTGTCAGTTCTTCCAGCGTAAAACCAATGGGCCCGGTTTCGCCGTCCGGCCCCATGCCGGTTTCCTGAAATGATCCAACTATTGCGCCTGTATTCCCCGAACTCAGAAGCAACCTGCCAGCCGCAGCCATGTGTAGACGTAACGGAACATCCTTGGGTCGCGGGCTGTCCGTTGCGGTATTTTTCCATTTTTCTCGGCACGTACCAGGGTAGATGATCCCGTCCGGCCCATGCAAAGGCGCGCCTTCCTGCGGCGCGCTGGCGGCGGCTACGATATCTTTGCGGTTGCAAGTGCACGGGTAGAGCAACCCGCGCGCCCACAGATCGTCCAACACCTTGTCGTACGAGGCCATACGATCAGATTGCCGCATTACTGGTTTAGGCCACTGAAGGCCCAGCCATTGCAAGTCGTCAAAGATCTGATCTTCCCAATGGAGCCGCGACCGCGAACGGTCGATATCCTCGATCCTCAGCAGGAACTGTCCGTTCTCAGCCATTGCAAGATCATGAGCCAGTAATGCCGAATAGGCATGGCCCAAATGCAGGGGGCCAGTAGGAGATGGCGCAAATCGGGTTTTAAAAATCACGCTTTTTCAACAACATATACGTCAGATTTCAAGTCCATGCCGGGCAGATGGGGACCATATTCCCGGAACAGAAGTCGCGCGGCCCCCATATCCAGCCAGTCATTCAGCCGAACAGTATAGGACTTATCCGCAAGCGTATGATCGTTAAAGGAAAAAGCCAGCAGACCATTTCTGGGCAGGGCGCGCATCAGCATATCAAACACCTCGGGCGGTGCTGTGCCAACACTGATGACGCCAATGGCGGCAATCGCCTTGTAGGCACCTTCCTCCAATGGGTTTGGGTCCGAGATCTCGAAAGAGGAAAGCTTGCGGTAGATTCCCTTGGCCTCGGCTCCTTCCAGCATTTTGGGGGTTGGGTCCATCCCGTCAATCACCTGAAAACCGGCGGCGTGCAGGGCTTCACCCGACAGGCCGGTGCCACATCCATAGTCCAATACAGGTGTTTGAGGTTCGGGCATCTTGGACCAGAGCGCCTCGGCCACGCGTCCGGGGGTCGCGTAGCCGTGTGCACCGACTTCGGCATCATAGGAGGAAGCCCATTTCTGGTAATGAGCCCGCGATGCCTCGGGCGTATCTAAACCGTAGCTTTCTTTGATTTTATTGTCGCTCATATACCGATGTTAGGACTTCAGGCAGGGGTGCGTCCAGTCAGCAATGCCTCAGCCAGTTTGTCCATTCGGCCTTGGCCCGATCGGTATAGGCCTTGTAACGATCCTTGCGGCCTCGGCGCCCTCCCTTCAGACCGTCCACAGGGCGGAACAGGCCGAAATTGACGTTCATCGGTTGGAAGGTCTTGGCTTCGGCACCGCCGGTGATGTGGTGGATCAGGGCACCCATGGCGCTGTCCTGCGGCACTTCGGGCAAGGAATGGCCCAGAATTTCGGCCGCAGCGAGACGACCGGCCAGAAGTCCCATGGCGGCGCTTTCGACATACCCCTCAACACCGGTGATTTGCCCCGCGAAACGAATGTTTGGCTTAGATTTCAGACGCATCTGCGAATCCAGCAGGGTGGGCGAGTTGATAAAGGTGTTTCGGTGAATACCGCCCAGACGTGCGAAGCTGGCGTTTTCCAGGCCGGGGATCATGCGGAACACCTCGGTCTGCGCGCCGTATTTCATCTTGGTCTGAAAGCCCACGATATTGAACAGTGTGCCAAGGGCGTTATCCCGGCGCAGCTGTACCACAGCATGAGGTTTCACGTTTGGCTGGTGCGGGTTGGTCAGGCCAACGGGTTTCATCGGGCCATGGCGCAGGGTTTCGCGCCCCCGTTCCGACATCACTTCGATCGGCAGGCAGCCATCGAAATACCCAGCAGTTTCCCCGTCGTGAAACTCGGTCTTGTCGGCGGCCAGCAGGGCGTCGATGAACGCCTCATACTGATCGCGGTCCATGGGACAATTCAGATAGGCAGTGCGTTCTTCTTCGGTTTCGCCCTTGTCATAGCGTGACTGCATCCACGCTTTGCTCATATCGATACTGTCGGCATAAACGATGGGAGCGATGGCATCAAAAAAAGCCAGCGACTCGGCGCCGGTCTCGATCCTAATAGCCTCACCCAGCGTGGCCGAGGTCAGGGGGCCGGTGGCAAAAATCCAATGGCCATCATCGGGCAGGGAGGTCACCTCTTCGCCCGTGACCTCAACGCGGGGATGGGCGCGCAGTTTCTCGGTGACCGCTTCAGCAAAAGGATCGCGGTCCACGGCCAACGCGCCACCAGCGGGCAGACGGTGCGCGTCCGCCGTCGTCATGATCAAACCGTTGGCTTGGCGCATCTCCCAATGCAGCAGGCCTACTGCATTCTGTTCGTCGTCGTCCGATCGGAACGAGTTCGAACACACCATCTCGGCCAGGTTGCCAGTCTGGTGCGCAAACGTGCCCACTTTGGGCCGCATTTCGTGGATCACAACATCCACGCCCATTTCCGCCGCCTGCCACGCGGCCTCGGACCCGGCCATGCCGCCGCCCACGATATGCAAATTCTGTGTCATGCGCTGCCACATAGGGCACAGCACCGCTCAACGCAACACGAGGCGTATCGTTTGTGAATTAGGGGGATTTTGGGGTCACCGCTGCGGGAATGTCGACGCCGGTGAGAGAAACCAGCTTGGAGGGACCTTCCGCCCACGGCGACCCAAAAGTGTCTCCAGAGCATATGCTCTGACCCAGCTTTGCCACAGTGTCGCCTTTTTGGAAAGTGCAAAAATGAGGACAGTCTTTAAAAATGTTGGCAACAATCGCCTTATTGATGCCAATTTGGCGGTCTTTTTTCGATAAATGCAGATATCCCTTCTTCGGTATCCCGGTGCAGCATATTCTGTGCCATTACCTCGCCGGTATAGGCGTAGGCCTCCTCAATCGACATATCCAACTGCTTGTAGAAAGCCTGCTTGCCGATCTTCACGGCTGATCCCAGCTTGTCCGCAAGCTGACCGGCAAGGGTTGCCGTTTCGTGTTCCAGCAACATTTCAGGCACCACACGATTGATCAGCCCCAGCTCAACCGCTTTTTCGGCCGAGATGAAGTCGCCGGTCGTCAGCATCTCGAACGCGCGCTTGCGTGGGATGTTCCGGCTGAGCGCAACCATTGGAGTGGAGCAGAACAGTCCGATGTTAACTCCGTTGACTCCAAATCGAGTGCCCTCAGCGGCAACAGCCAGATCGCAAGTAGCGACCAACTGGCACCCCGCAGCAGTCGCGATACCATGGACCTGCGCGATGACAGGTTGGGGCAGAGACTGGATCGACAGCATCATCTGCGCGCATCGGGCAAACAGGTCCTGGAAATAGGCCTTGCCACCATCTTCGGACTGACGCCCGGCCGTCATCTGTTTCAGGTCGTGACCCGCGCAAAACGCTTTGCCTTCCCCAGACAGGATCACGGCGCGAATCGACCTGTCATCCCGCAAGGCGTCAAACTCGGCCTGTAGCGCGGCCAGCATTTCATCACTCAAGGCATTCAGGCGCTCGGGCGCGTTCATTTTAAGGGTCGCGACCGCGTCTGTGTCGTTACGTTCCAGAATTGCCATCTTGCCCTCCGATCTGATGTCGGGCCAACTCTAGGTCGGCAAGTCGAGGAGGGGAAGCATGGCGTTGGTAATGGGCCGGAAAGATCTGATGGATTACATGAAACAGATCTTTCCGCAGGTGCATCGGGATTTTGTCGTCGAAGAATTGGAAGAAGATTCGATTGTCATGCGACTGGTTGTCGAAGACAGGCATCTGCGCCCCGGTGGAACCGTGTCCGGGCCGTCCATGTTCGGATTGGCCGATGTTAGCGTCTATGCGTTGGTTCTGGCCCGCAAGGGACGACAATCACTGGCGGTGACTACAAACAGCTCATTAGACTTTCTGCGCAAACCCGAGGGCGGTAAGGATTTGATAGCTCATTGCCGCTTGCTGAAACTTGGGCGCAGTCTGGCGGTCGGAGATGTTCTGATGTTCTCGGATGGGTCTGACAAACCAGTAGCCCGGGCGACCATGACCTACTCGCTTCCACCCGAGGGGTCTGCGGCTGCGGCTTTTGGGTAAAAAAGGGCCGGGCAGAGCCCGGCCAGGAAGAGGTCCCGTCAAGGGACTGGGGAATTTTTACTCCTGCCAGAAGTAGCGGATATACTCATTCCGGGCCTGATATTTGGTCAGGCCGACATCTTTCAGAAGTCTGTCATCCAGATTGGATAAATTAACACGGCTGCGGCGTTGGCGTTCCCACTTTGTCACTGTCGCCGCAAACCGCACGGCCAGCGCGGCGATCAGCGGCAGCCGTGGACTGTCGTTCAGCAGCATGAGGGCGGGGTTGTGCATTGCGCGTGTCATAGTAGGTATCCTTTCAAATTGTATTGACACAAAGCATGTATGTTCGGTATATGTGATTGATACATTCAGGATTGTGTCAAAATCAAAGGAAGAATTGTAATGGATACAATTTGGCCAGAGGCGCTGCCGAAATCCAAGGGTCCGAAGTACACTCTGGTTGCCGACACAATCCGAAAAGCCATTGATAACAAGCTGCTCGAGGTCGGCACGAAGCTACCTCCGGTACGGGAACTGGCGTATCGACTACAAATTACGCCGGGCACTGTCGCAAGGGCTTATACGATTCTGACCGATGAGGGATTGTTACAAGCCGAGGTCGGGCGTGGTACATTTGTTGCCCCACCGAAATCCCCAATTTTGGATGACGTGTGGGCCAGACAACTGCATCTGCGGGATGACAAATACAACGCCAATGTCAGCCTTTTCAGCCCGCGTTTGGCGGATATGGGGCAGGTGTCTCTGATCCGGGAGTGTTTGCAGAAGGTGTCACAAGCCGATCCGGGCTTGTTTCTGAACTATCCGACCCGCGATGCATATCAGCCGATGCGGCAGGCAGTCGTCGAATGGCTGTCGGATCTGCCGTTGGGTGCGCTGACCCATGACGACATTGTACTGACTCATGGCGGGCAAAATGGTCTTTGCCTTGTGTTTCAAACCATTCTGCGTGGGCCTAAGCCCGTGGTGTTGGTCGAAGACCTGTCTTACGCCGGATTCCGCCGCGCTGGTGAACTGATGCGCGCCGACGTGATTGGTGTGAAAATGGACAAATGGGGGATCGACCCCAAGGCAATGGAGAATTTGTTGCGCCAAACTGCGGCGCAGGCGGTTTGTGTTTCGCCTGAAGTACAGAATCCGACAGGTTCACACACGCCGCTTGAACGCCGGAAAGAGGTTGTTGAGGTCGCCCGGCGCTTTGACCTGCAGATCATCGAGGACGACTGCTATCGCATGGGTGACGCGCGTGAGCCCAGCTATCGGGCTCTGGCCCCTGAACGGGGGTGGCATGTGTCCTCGATCTCGAAAATCCTGACACCGTCACTGCGCGTCGGATTTGCCATCGCGCCCCGAGAGAGAAGCGTCGATCTGCGGCGTTCGGCTGAATACGGTTACTTCGGTCTGGCGCAGCCGCTGGCTGAACTCACCCGGTTACTGCTGTCCGATCCCCGGACTCTTCAGATCGCCAGGGATGTGCGTGTTCGGATGGGCGACTATGTCCGAGTGGCGGTGAATGCGCTGGGTGGGTTTGACCTCAACTGGGCGCCCGATGTGCCCTTTGTCTGGCTCAACCTTCCGTCCGGCTGGCGCGCTGGTTCGTTCACACGCGCGGCTGAGAGGGAAGGAATACAACTCAGGTCCGCTGATGAATTTGCCCTGCGGGACGGGCGGGCGCCAAACGCAGTGCGCATTGCGATGAATGGACATGTGTCACTGGAACGATTCGAGGACGCGATGCAGCGGTTGCGGCGACTGCTGGACAATCCGCCTGAACAGATCAGCGTTTGATCCTTCAATTTAATGGGGCAGGGTCGCCAAAGAAACCCGCCAAGTAAGCGATTTTACCGTCGACATCCAATTGAACAAAATCGTGGCCTGACACAAAGATTCTACCGTCCGGACCGATCATGTGCCACGTGAAGTGGACAACATCGTGGTGATTGGAGGGTTTGCTCGTTAACTCAACGCGACCACCTGAGCTTTGAAGAACCTCACCTATATGATCGCACAGGTTCGCGCGGCCACTCACATTTGCGGTCGGGTCGACATAGCGACCATTTTCAGCAAAGCACTTCGCCAAAAGCATGAGGCGCTTATCCGGGTCCGTTTCTTGCCAGGATGCACCGTAATCAGCGATGGTTTTTTGCCACTCCATATTGTCCGCGCTCCCTTAGTCGGTTTGCTCTATCACTATAGCGGGTAAGGCAGGGCAGGGGTAAAGGCCCATATAGTTGGGGTAAAATAATACCTATTTTTTAAGTCGTTGAAATTACACGATTTAAAAGACATTACTGTTGTTGACCTGCGCAGCACTCCCCTCTAAATACGCTCCATCGAATTCGGGCCGCTCTGTCTTTGGGCGGTCTTTCACATCAAACAGGACTATCCTGCCATGAAAACCTTTTCTGCAACACCTGCAGACATCGACAAGAAATGGATCCTGATCGACGCCGAGGGCGTTGTTCTGGGCCGTCTTGCTTCGATCGTCGCCATGCGTCTGCGTGGCAAGCACAAAGCGTCGTTCACCCCGAACATGGACATGGGCGACAACGTCATCGTGATCAACGCTGACAAAATCCAGATGACCGGCAAGAAGCGCGAAGAGAACTTCTACTGGCACACCGGCCACCCGGGCGGCATCAAGTCGCGCACCAAGCAGCAGATCCTCGAGGGCGCACACCCCGAGCGCGTCGTGACCCAAGCGGTCAAGCGCATGCTGCCGGGCAACCGTCTGGCACGCCAGCAGATGACCAACCTGCGCGTCTACGCCGGTGCCGAGCATCCCCATGAGGCGCAAGCGCCCGAAGTTCTGGACGTTAAGTCCATGAACAAGAAAAACACCCGGAGCTAATGACCATGGCTGATCAGATCAATACTCTCGAAGAGCTGAGCGCCGTTGCAGGCGTTGAAGCCGTGGCCGAAGAAGTCATCGTGCGTGAACCCGTACGTGACGAGCTGGGTCGCTCCTATGCCACCGGCAAGCGTAAAGACGCTGTTGCCCGCGTTTGGATCAAGCCGGGTTCCGGCAAGGTCACCGTGAACGGCAAGGATCAGGACAAGTATTTCGCGCGTCCCGTTCTGCAGCTGATCCTGCGCCAGCCGTTTCAGGTTGCCGGCGTAGAAGGTGAGTTCGACGTTGTTGCGACCGTCAAAGGCGGCGGCCTGACCGGTCAGGCCGGTGCGGTCAAGCACGGCATCTCGAAAGCTCTGCAGCTGTACGATCCGTCGTTGCGCGGCGCGCTGAAAGCTGCTGGCTTCCTGACCCGCGACAGCCGCGTTGTGGAACGTAAGAAATACGGTAAGCGCAAAGCGCGTCGTTCGTTCCAGTTCTCGAAGCGTTAATCGCTGCGGAATACGAATTTCAAACGGTCGCAAGAAATTGCGGCCGTTTTGCTTTGTCGGGTCAAACGACGACCTATGATAATAAAGCTCCTATGCCTCGGTTTTCTCAGCCGACATTTTGTTCAACGCCGTCTCGGCAACACTGATGAACCTTTCCCTGATCTGATTGATCTTGCGTCTGTTCAAGAACCCAAACCAGCGGCGCACTGGAATGATCTGCTTGCAGCCGAAACTGTCTATCCAAACCCATCGTGCCGATCCGTCAGGAAACGTCTGGTACACAATGTTACCGGTGTTCTTGTTGCTGATCAGAACTTGTTGCTCGATCAACTGGTCAAAGTGTTTGTGCAGTGCGGTCAGATGCACACGTGTGAGGCGCCCACTATCTGCCAGTTCTTTCAGGCTGGGTGACAACTGCCCGTCCGGCTCGGAAATCCGTTCATACATAAGCGCAAGGCCCATATCCGTTTGAACGACGCCACGAACCTCGCAAACCGGAATAGGATCATCTCGGTTCTGATACCGAACCATCAGGTCAAATGACTCGTGAAACTCGCGCAGGAACCCTTTGAAAACCGTTGATCGACGAAATGTTCGATCAAACCACGTGTCCGTCACAAGATTGGCCCGACCATCCATTGTGTCAGGCTGAGGTATCTTCAGAAGCGTATCCGGCGCGTCAGGATGTTGGTAAACAAACTGCCGGTTCCCTTGCGCAATGACTTCGCAATTGGTGAGCTTCAACATGTTTTCTATTCCAGCGGTTGTCATGCTGCCTGATTATAACAGTTTTGTGACAGCGTAAACTGAGCCGACGCTCGGACAGGCGCCATGAACGCACTGGCAATCCCGCCGGGGATCGACGGGCGCAGTTTCCTGGAAAAGACTTTGAGTGCTGGGACTTATTCCTCGTAAACCAACTTCCAGGCCCCGTCTTCCACCACGTTGACAAAGACAATGTCCGCGCCCTGGTGATCATCCGGACCGTAGGTGAGGCGGTTTCCAACCAAATCGTCGTCATAGTCCAGACTTTCCATGGCCGCGATAAAGCTTTCATGAGTCAGATCGGGGCCTGCGGCCTCCAGCGCCCTGACCATCATTTCAGCGGAGGAGTAGCCCAACATGGAAAACCCGACGGGGTCTTCGCCGGTTGCGGCTTTGTATTCCTCGATAAACGCGGCCGGGGCGGGATCATCGGCACGCGCCCACAGATCCTGCCAGGAGGCGGCCGCGTAGAACCCGTCCGTCACACCACCCGGAACCTGCGCCACAACAGTCAGGAAACTTGCAGCTGTGCCAAGAAACTTCATATCTGTCAGGCCCATCTTTTTGGCCGTACCCACAACCGTGATCGCCTGACGCACACCCAGCGCTATCGTGACTATATCGCAGCCTTCTTCCTTGAGCTTGCTCAACGAGCCGACAAAGTCGGTCTCATCCGGTTTGTGCGTGGTCTCAGCGACAAAGGCGATGCCGGCCTCTTCGGCACCGGCTTTGCTGCCTTCCAGAATTTCTTCGCCGAAATCCGTCGGCAGATACATGGTGCAGACGTTTTGCGAGCCGAACTGATCGGCCAGATATTTCACGCCAATACGGCTTTGGTCGAAATAGGTGGAAAACGAGATGAACTTGTTTTTCATCGGTTCCTGCAACATCAAGCTTGAAGCCGTCAGGGGGGCGACGTTCGGAATGCCCTTGGGATCCAGCAGCTTGAACCCGGCAAGGTTCATAGGGGTGCCTAATGATTGCAGCATGGCGAACACCTTGTCGCGGTTCAGCAGCTTGTTATAGCCCTGCATCGCGCGCGGCATCTGATAACCGTTGTCCTCGACCACATAGCGGATGGTGCGGCCGTGTACGCCGCCGGCCGCGTTGACCCGATCAAACACCACATTTGCGCCCTTGGTTGCCGGAACGCCAACGGCGGCAAAAATTCCGCTCAGGTCATTGACCGAACCGATGACGATCTCATCATCCGTGACGCCCTGCGTCTGCGCATTGGCCACGGTTGCGGTCACTACCAGAGCGGTCGCGGTTGCCAAGCCTTTGATCCCATTGATCATGATTACTCCTCCCTGTGAATTTCATTATTTATACATGTCTTCAATAAGATGCGCGTGCTTCTGTTCCACGAAGCTGCGTTTCAGCTTCATCGTCGCGGTCAGTTCGTCATCATCAGCGGTCAATAACACGTCGATCAGGCGGAAATCCTTGATCTGCTCAACGCGCGCGAACTCTTTGTTGACCGCCGAGACTTCGACCCCGATCTGATCTTTGACCTCGGGTGCCGCGCAGAGCGAGGCGAAATTTGAGAATGGGATTTTCTGATCCTGCGCGTATTTCTCGACGTTTTCCTGATCGATCATGATCAGGGCGGTTAAGTATTTCCGGGCGTCCCCGATGATCACAGCGTCCGAGATATAGGGGCTAAACTTCAACCGGCTTTCGATCTCGGCCGGAGTGATGTTCTTGCCGCCCGCGGTGATGATGACATCTTTAAGCCGCCCGGTGATGGTGACATATCCCTGATCGTCGATATGCCCCAAATCACCGGTCCGCAGCCAGCCATCGGCGGTGAAGGTCTCGGCTGTTTTAGCATTGTTGCGCCAATAACCCTGAAAGATGTTCAGACCTTTCAGCTGAATTTCCCCGTCGTCCGAGATACGGATGTCATTGCTGGCGATGGCCTGCCCGACAGTGCCGATCTTGTTGGTCTCGACGCTGTTTATCGTCGCCAGCCCCGAGGTTTCGGTCATCCCGAACCCTTCGATCAACGGTACGCCGATGGCCCAGTACCATTTCAGTAAATCGGGTGAGATCGGCGCCGCACCGGTACCGCCCCGCCGAATTTTGTCCAGCCCCAGCATTCGCCGCAGGTTTCGCAGCACAAGACGATCCCACAACCAGAACCGCGCCGAAACGCCTACCGGAACGGATTGGCCCGCGCACAGATACTGAGCCCGCGCAACCCCGGCCTTCAGCGCCATCTGATACGCGGCAAGGCCCGTTGGCGTCGCGTCCTGCGCCATGATCTGGACGTAGGAATAGATCTTCTCCCACACGCGTGGCACGGCAACGAAGGTGGTGGGGGAGACCTCTTGCAGGTTGGCAAAAACGGTCTCGGGGCTTTCGGCGAAATTAACGACGCATTTCGCGGCCAGAGGGAAATAGATCGAAACCGCACGTTCCAGGATATGACAGAGCGGCAGGAAACACAGTTGTTCGTCGGTTTCAAAGGCGGGCAGGGCGCGGGCACCGCTTTCAATGGCGGCCAGAATGTTCTCGTGGCTCAGCATGGCGCCCTTGGGTTTGCCGGTGGTGCCCGAGGTGTAAATCAGCAGGGCCGTGTCCTGGGGGGATGCCAGCGCAAGTTCCGCCTCGAACCGCGTTGGATCATCGGCCTCGGCCTGTTGGCCCAGCTTATAAAGATCGTCGATCATCATGCAGCGGGGATGGGTCAGGTCGTGCAGGCCCTCATCCTCAAGTATGACAACTTTGCGCAGACCGGGCACCTCGGATTCGATCTCAAGAAACTTGTCCAGCTGCTCTTCGTTTTCGACGATCAGGAAGCGGCTGTCGCTGTCATTGATCAGGTATTCCAACTGGTGGCACGAGTCTGTTGTATAGACGCCCGAGGCGATACCACCGACGGCCTGAATGCCCATGTCGAACCACGCCCATTCCTTGCGGTCTTCGGACAGGATCGAAACGACCTCGCCGCGTTTCAAACCTAGTTTGCGCAGGGCTAGCCCGATCCATTTGGCGTGTTGCCAATAGTCAGTCCATGAATAGGACTTCCAAATCCCAAGGTCTTTTTCGCGATGCGCGGTGCGGTCAGCCAGCGCGGTGCAGCGTTTCTGAAACAGTTGAGTGATGGTGGTGCACTCATCCACATGCACCGGACGCTGACCAGCGGTGGCGTTGAACCAGACGCCGTTGATATTGGCCTGAGGGGGCAGGGTGCTGATATTCAACCGCTCACCTCCACGTCTTTCTGCGTTTCCAGCGGCGGGTTTCCCGCGCGCCTTCCTCCTGTATGCCCAGATAGAAGTTCTGGATGTCCTCGGACTGCATCAACACATCCGCCGCGCCGTCCATGACGATTCGGCCGACCTCCATCACATATCCGTGCTGAGCCAGTTCCAGCGCGGCCTTTGCGTTCTGCTCGACCAGCATCATGGTCATGTTCTGCTCGTCGTTCAGACGCTTCAGGATGCCAAAGATTTCCTGCACCAGCAGCGGGGACAGGCCCAGTGACGGCTCGTCCAACAGCATGATCTTAGGGTTGGCCATCAGGCCACGGCCAATGGCCAGCATCTGTTGCTGGCCGCCCGACAGAGTGCCAGCCTCTTGCCTCCGGCGTTCTTTCAGGATCGGGAAGTAGGTAAAAACCAGCTCTTGGTGGTGATCGATCCGGGATTTGTCGGCCAATGTATAAGCGCCGAGGTTGAGGTTTTCTTCAACGGTCAGAAGGGGAAAGACCTCACGTCCTTCGGGGACGTGGACGATGCCCATTTCGACAACATTGTGCGGCTCCGACCCCTGTATTTCGATGCCATCAAACGTGATTTTGCCCTTTTCAGGGTCCATCACACCAGAGATGGTTTTCATCAAGGTCGTCTTCCCAGCACCATTGGCCCCAAGGATCGAGACGATTTGCCCGTGATGCACGTCCAGAGACACACCCCGGATCGCCATGATGGGACCGTAAAAGCTCTCGACATTTCGGATGGTCAGGACAGGATCGCTCATGAGGCTTTCCCCAGATAGGCCTCGACCACCGCAGGGTGGGATTGCACCTCTGCGGGCGTGCCAAGCGCCAGTTTCGCGCCATCGGCCATGGCCAGAACCCTGTCGGACACGCCCGAAACCAGTCCCATATCATGTTCGACCATCAGCACGGTGATGCCCATTTGCCGCCGAATGTCGTCGATCCACCAACGCATGTCCGTGGTTTCTTCGACCGACAGCCCCGAGGCCGGTTCGTCCAGCAACAGCAGTTTGGGATCGGTGGCCAGTGCGCGGGCGACCTCAACCACCTTGCGCACGCCATAAGGTAGGCCCGAGATCATCTTGTCGCGATAAGCCTGCAGATCTAGGAAGTCGATAATCTCTTCCACCTTTTCTCGGTTTTCGACCTCTTGCCTTCGGGCGGAGGGTAGGAACAGCACCTCTGACACCATGTTGGTACGGCGATGCCGGTGCCGCCCGACCAAGAGGTTCTGCAGGACGGTGGCGTGTTCGAACAGCTCGATATTCTGGAATGTGCGCGCCACGCCATAGGCCGCCACGCCCGACGGTTTGACCTGCAACAGGTCGTGGCCGTCAAAACGGATCGCCCCCACAAAAGGCTCATAAAACCGCGATATCAGGTTGAAGACGGTGGATTTGCCCGCACCGTTCGGGCCGACGATGGCAAAAACCTCACCTCGGTCAACCGAGAAGGACAGGTCGTTGACGGCAATCAAGCCCCCGAACTTCAGGGTGACGTTTTCGAACTCCATCAGGCTCATCGCAGACGTTCCGTCTTGAGGTAGGATTTCTGTCGTTTGAACATGTCCTTTCGGTAGAAGGGGAACAGCTCGAACCATGTGCGAATTTTCAGCCAGCGACCATAGAGGCCCATCGGTTCGAACAGGATGAAGGCAATCAGGATCATCCCGAAAATGCCGAACTCCAGCCCCGGAATGGCGACCGTGTTGCCGCCAAACAGTGCGCCCACGTATTCCTTCGAGATCGACAGGAACTGCGGCAGAAATCCGATCACGATAGCGCCCAGAAATGCGCCGTGGATCGAACCCAGCCCGCCGATCACAATCATCATCAGCAACTGGATTGAAATCAGGACGCTGAAAGTTTCGTTGTTGAACGCGCCCGCGTACATGCCCATAAGCGCACCCGCCCAGCCCGTGACGGCGCAGGAAAGGGCAAACGAGACCATCTTGGTGCGCGCGATATCGATGCCCATCGCCTGCGCCGAAATCTCGGAGTCACGCACCGCGATGAAGGCCCGCCCCAACGGTGCGCGCAGCAGGTTGATATAGCCGAGGGTGACCAGAACGGCCACGCCCAGAACCAACCAGAAAAACTGATCGGGTGTGGCCCAACGATCGACCAGATAGCCGAAAATCTCGACACCGCCCAGATACTTGCCCGCCACGCCACCGGTGAGCGGTTCCGCCAGAACGATCACGTCATCCATCAGGATCGACAGCGCAAGGGTGAAGATCGCCAGATAGATTCCGTGCAGTCGCAGGGCAGGGATAGCGACCGTCACACCGGCAATCCCCGTCAGGACACCGGCCAGAGGGAAGGCGACCAGAAATGGAACACCCGCTTCGATCAGGATGGCGTTCGCATAACACCCAAAGGCCAGAAAGGCGGCATGGCCCAGGCTGACCTGCCCGGTATGGCCGGTTAGAACCATCAAACCCAGCCCGGCGATGGCCCAGATCAGGACGTTCGTCAGTTCTCCGAGGTAGAAATCATCCAGCCACCTCGGCGCCAGGGCGACGAGTGCCAGCAGGATCAGGTAGAGGATGAGCTGATAGCGATCCTTCCAGGGGCGGATATCCTGCATATAGTCGGTTTTGAACACGATCCGCATGGGCCTAGACCTTCTTGACCCGAACCTGACTGAACAGCCCGTTGGGGCGGAAAATCAGTACCGCCAGCAGCAGCGCGTATGGTGCGATCTGACTGTAGCCCGCAGCGATATAGCGGCTGGCAAAGGGTTCGATGACGCCGACGATCAACCCTCCGGCTAACGCGCCCGGAAGGCTGCCTAACCCGCCAATTACAGCGGCAGCGAAGGCTTTGATCCCCAAAAGGCCGGTTGTCGGGTCGACCGCGCCCTTGGCGGCGAATAACACGCCCGCAATACCGGCCACCACTCCGGCCAAGGCCCAGATGAACCCCTGAACGCGTTTGACAGGAATGCCCATGTAGTAGGCCGCTAACTGGTTCTGCGACGCACCCTGCATTGCCAGCCCCAGCTTGGTTCGGTTGAAGAACACGTACATTCCCCAAGTCAGCAATACGGTGACAATGATGACCGCCACATCCTCCATTCCCAGAACAATGCCTCCGAAACGGAACTCCTTTCCAGCCAGAGGGTTCTGCAAAGTTTGCGGCTCATGTCCCCAAATCAGGCCTGCAGCAAACCGGATCACGAAGCCCAAAGCGATTGTCAGGATCACCACTGCGGTCTGGCTTTCCCCAAACAGGCGGCGGATGATCAACCGGTCTAAAAGATACCCCAGCGCCCCCATGATCCCCAGCGAGATCGGAAGGGCCAGCCAGAAGGGCAGTCCCATATATTCGGTATTGGTAAGCCCTATGGTGACAAAAGCGCCCAGCATCATAAAATCGCCCTGCGCGAAGTTCACCGCCTCGGTTGCTTTGTAGATCAACACGAAACCAAGCGCGATCAGGCCATAGACACAGCCATTTGCCAGCCCGCTGATCAGCAGCTGCGCGTTGTCCAATTTCACCCTCCCACGCCGGTGCGCCCGGCGTATTGAACGCCCCGGGGGTCCTCCGTCACCCGGGGCTTTGTTCTACTATGGCGTGATAATCACCTTCCCGTCACTCTTTTTCAGCGCTTCGGCCAGATTTGGGATTAAATCCTTCAACGCAAGTCGTTCGGATATATCGGTTTTCCAGCGACCATCAGCAAACCGGGCCTGCACCTCGGCCACGACACGCGCCTGATCTTGCGGTGGGGTTGAGGTGACCCAATTGGTAAGCCAGAACCCTTCGATCTGCTTGCCCATAAAGATCAGCTGGCCCATCTGCGTCAATTGCGGCAGTTTGGCGCTGAGCTTACCGTAACAGACCCAGCGCGCCTGGTTGGGCATGGCGCAGAACACCTGCTCGGATAATTGGTCGGCCACGGCATCCAGGAACACGCGGGGTTTCAGTGCCTGGCTGACTTTGGCAAAGTTCTGCGCAACGTCCGGATCGGTGGTCACCAAAACCTCAGCAGCTCCGAGATCTTTCAATGTGTCGACAGTTTCCCCGCGCCGGACCAGCGCGATAGGTTTCAGCCCGAGGTCGCGCCCGAGACCGCACATCAGCTTGCCCAACTGGCTGGTGGCGGCCGAGATCACAAATGCATCCCCGGCGCTCCGCGCGATGTCAACCATGGCCATGGCGGTCAGAGGATTCACGATCTGCGCCGCACCATCTACGTCGGAAATCTCGGGGCGCAGAGGGATGCACATCATTGCCGGAGCAAGAACGTATTCCGCCCAAGCGCCGGAACTGGCGGTGATAAATGAAACGCGGTGACCCTGCAGCGCCTCTGCGCCTTTTCCGGTTGCAACCACGTCACCGCAGCCCTCAAACCCGGCGGCGGCCCCTTTGAGGCGAGGCTGCCCGTATTCACCTTTGATAAAGTGGATATCGGACGGGTTCACCGATGCCGCGCGCAGCTTGACCAGAACCTGTCCGGGGCCGGGTTCAGGAACCGGCAGCTCGGCCTCGGCCAGCCAGTCAGCAGCGTCACGGATATAAGGGCCGGTGGCTTCGCCGGAATAGCCGTCGTGCAAAAGAACAGTTGCGAACATAGTCGAGGGCAGGGTGGTCATAGTCGTTCCTTGTTTCTGAACTGATCGTATCGTTGATGAAACCCGGCCACTGGCGGCTACTCATAACCGCGTCGTCAAAAGCATGGATTTGGGTTTGTTCCAACTTGATGACAGCCAAACAAATGAGCCGTTGCGCGTCAATCGGCCGACGCCCTGACGTGGATGGAACCTGCGCCACGCCCGCAAGGTGGGCCGCCCGAACCGGGCGACCCTTCTGCTTCACTGTCCCGACAGCAGGTCGCGGAGTTCCTGAATCTTCACCGCGATTGTCTCTGGCGAAGCCTTGATGTCGTCCAGAATCTTGATGGCCTGGGTTTTCAGGTCCTGCGCCAGCTCGCTTTCCTGAATCGAAGCCACCATCGTGTCATAGTCGAAATTCTCAAGGCTCAGCGCGCCGTTCTCGACCCACGAATTCAGCAGGTCCTGACCCTGGTTCGCCAATGCAGCAACTTCTTCACCGGCCTGATTGGCCAGATCCGTGGCCGCTTGACCGGCCTGCTCGGCCGCATCATTGGCCTGTTCCGCGATGGATGAGGCGCCTTCGGTTGCTTGATCCGCGACCGAGCTTGCGGCCTCGCTGACAGCATCGGTTGCATCCTGGGCTGCCTCGCTGACCGCGTCGCCAGCGTCTTGTGCCGCCGATTGCAATTGCTCGGCTGGTGTGGGTTCAGGTTGAGTAAAGTAATAATACGCGCCAGCGCCGATGGCGGCGATGGCTACAGCTAATAGGATAGTGCGCGACATGTGTCTCTCCTTTGGAAAATGTGTCGCCGAGATGGGTTAAATCTAACCGGATGCAAAGGGGAAATCCCGGAAGTTCTTTTCAAATCCGTGGATTGAGCCATGCTATGCCTATCCGTTGAACCGCAATGGCAATAACATGCCACAACACTTTTGTCCGAGCACGGGCTGCTTGTGATTGTTAGAAATGTCCTATCGGTTCCGTTGCCACTTTGGTGATCGGAAGCGCCGTTCTTCTCGAAGACTGCGCAAACTTACTGCGCGCTTGGACGTCAGCCGATCTCAGAACGGTGTTCAAAGTGAGTGTTCCTGCCTCGAACAAGCAGCTTTGGCTTGATGCCTTTCGTACGAGCGTATTGCGCATAGTATGGATAGCCTGTTTTGATCGAGTAAACTCAGAATCTATTCCTGACTCAGCCCGCATACTTCCTCGATTTCGAAGCCAGTTCACTAAGCGCGATCAGTTAGCCAATTGAGGTTGGCATTGCACGCGTAGTCAAAGGCAAAGTGATCACCGGATCGCGTCTCATCAAACCCCATCCTGATTGGGGCGCGGCGGGCTGGTCGGACGCCAGTGTACGAATCCACGGATTAAGCCGCGCTTATCTTGAAGCAGAGGGCGACGATCCCCAGAGGGTTGCGCAATGGTTCAAGGCAAAAAGCACCGGAATTGCTGTAACGGACAATCCAGAGTTTGAGCGGCGGTGGCTCATACGGCTGCTGGAACCGGATACCCTTCTCTGCATCTGTTGCCTTGCGGTTCCTGTCGGGCCTGATGCTTATGGGCGCCGCGCGCCGAACGGCGGGAAACACAAGCCATGATCAAGATGACGGTGCGACCCTACAGATCATCGGTCTGTTCATAATCGCCCTGATCTATCAGCTGTCCTTCCGTTGGTTTGGCTACTTGCCGCCCACGGCCGTGGTTGCACCGATCATCCTTTACTTCTTCGGTGTACGCAGCTGGATAGGGCTGGGTTTGTCTGTTGTTCATTGCCCGCTGGTCTTCCACTTCATCTTTTTCGTCTTGCTTGGCGTCTTCCCGCCCTACGGCAAGGTTTTTGACCTGCCCACCTGGATACACCATGGAAATCTTTCCTGCACTTCTTTCGCTGATTACCGATCCCACGCTGCTCATTGCCATCGTCCTCGCCGCAGTTGTGGGCAAGATCGTCGGTGCCACGCCCGGCCTGACTGCTTCGACGGCTCGATCGCAGCCATTCTGTTCAATACGCCCGGGACGGCGGCCAGCGCCGCAACGCAGATCGACGTTTATCCGCTTGCGCGTGCCAGTAAAGCTGGCAAGGCAATGAAGGTCGCCACGATCTCGTCGATCATCGGTGACCTGACGGGGGATATTCTGCTGGTCATTGACGACGGTTTCATCGCGGCCATCGCCCTGAAATTGCGAACGCCCGAGACCTTTGCAATATACTTTGCCGCCTTCGTCGTCATCGGCTCTGTCATCGGGAATTTCATCGTCAAAGGTCTGGCATCGGCGCTGATGTGTATCCTGATCGCCATGGTCGGGATTGATCCCATCTCGAGCCAGGAGCGCTATACGTTTGGGTCGTTCGAGCTGTCCAACGGCATTGGCCTTGTGCCGCTGATGATCGGCGTGTTCGTTCTGGGCGAAGTCTTTGTCCAGCTGGAAACGCGCCGCAATTCTACAGGCGAGACCGAAGTGAATGAAAGCACCGAAGACGGTAACACACCGACCTGGGAAGAATATCGGCCTTGCCTGCCGCACGCTAATCGTGGCGGCTTCATCGGTGCTGGCATCGGTGTATTGCCCGACCTGGGCTCGGCCATCGCAGCATTCATCTCTTACGGTGAAGGCAGGCGGCGCGCAAAAAATCCCGAGATGTGGGGCAGGGGTGCACTGGAAGGTGTCGCCGCGCCCGAGGCCGCCAACAACGCGGTTTCCGGTCCTTCGATGGCGCTGCTGCTGTCGCTGGGCATTCCGGGCTCGACCATCGGGGCGATCCTGCTGGGTGTTTTCCTGATCCATGGTTTTCAAGTCGGCCCGACCCTGTTTTTGACGGACAAGGAACTGGTCTACAAACTGTTCGCCTGCGGTATGCTGGGAATCCTGGCCTACGGTCTGATCGGCTATTTCGGCGCTACTCAGGTCGCGCGTCTGATCTTAAGGATACCGACCAATGTTTTATATCCACTGATCTTCCTGACAGCCTTTGTCGCGGCGTATTCGGCGCGCGGGTCCAAGTTCGACTTGACGGTCATGACAATTGTGGGATTTGCCTGCTGGTTGATGCGATAATACGACTTCAACATCGCGGCTTTCGTGATCTCGTTCGTGCTGCCAAAGGGCCGAGGAGACCTTCCGCCAGTCGCTGCTGATGTCCGAGGGCGGCGCAATGATCTTTGTTAAGCGCCCGATTGCCTTGGCCTTCCTGATTGTCGGGCTTGCCGCCATGGCGTTCCGAATCCGTGGGGTCCTCAAGGAACGGCAGATCGCACAAGGAGGACTGGAAGATGCTTGAGTATGGTATCTATCGGGACTGTTTTTCCAGTGCCTACACGCGCGCCATCTGGTCGGAACACGCCACGATGTCTGCCTGGCTCAAAATCGAACAGGTTCTTGCCTCGCATCAGGCCTCATCCGGGCTGATCCCGAACGAAGCTGCTAAGGCGATCGAAGCGGTTTCAATCTGTGAGCTAAACCAGGCCGAGTTGCAGGCAGAGATGAAGCTTGTCGGTCGCCCAATCGTTGGGCTGGTCCAGCAGTTGCGCAAATTGCTGCCGGATTATGCGGCCCATGTACATTTTCGCGCGACAACGCAGGACATTATGGACACCGCGATGGTCCTGCAGATGAAACTTGGGCTTGAGCAAGTCCAAAGCTGTCTTTCCACCGTTGTGGCGTTGATCGACGATCGCATCTCAACCAGTCAGGGCACGATGATCATGGGGCGCACCAACGGTCAGCACGCTTGTCCAATCTATTTGGCGACGAAGTTCAAGGTTTGGCGATCCGAACTGGAATGCCGACCTCAGGCGTTGGAATCAGCGGCGGAACGTGGCTTGAGTATTCAGATCGGTGGCCCCGTGGGTGACCTGCGCGGGTACGAAAACGGCACTGGCCCGCAAGTCAAACAGGGTGTTGCGGCCTCACTGGGGTTGAACGTGATCGAGCCACATTGGCAGAACGCGCGAGACGGGGTGGCTGACATCATCAAGGCTATGGGGGGGGCTGTGCGGGACTCTTTGCAAAATCGCTCATAACGTCAATCAGCTTTCATCGTCCGACATTGGTGAGTTTACCGAAGTGTGTGAGCCGGGCAAAGGTGCATCCTCTGCGATGACACACAAAAAAACCATCGGGCTTCGGAATTCGGCGAAGCGGTTGCCCGTCTGGGACGCCAACGTGCTGAACAGATTGGGGAACTGACCCTGCAAGAACATGAGCGGTCTGGCGGCGTCTGGATCGGAGAGCGGGTCGTCGTACCTGAGACGTTTCTTTTGACTTCGGGCGCATTGCAGTGGTCCGAACGGATGTTGAAGTCGCTGGTTGTCGACCCCGTCGCGATGCAGAGGTTGGTAGCAGGTAAACCTCGCTTGAAAACCTCCAATGCATAGTTTCGGCTTAGCTTAGCAGGACTTTTCTGTTCCTAGGACGGTTTCGCCTTAGTAGCTGGTTCAAGAAGTTTATTGTCACCATTGACAAAGTAGCATTGATCGTTATTTGTCAATGGTGACAGTTTATGAGGCCGAAATGCCAAGACCTTCGCTGAAAGACCAAAGATCACAAGAGATTCTGGACGCTTACCTCACATGTGTAGCGCGGTTCGGGCTCGATGGAGCGACACAGGAACGGATTGCAGAGGAAGCTGGCGTCAAGCGTCCTCTTTTGCGTCATTACCTTGGAAACAAGGATGAAATGATAACCGCACTGGCCGACCACACCATCGCCGGTTTTGCCGCTTCGCTGGAAGGGCTACGTCAGGCACTGCCAAACAATGCAACGCCTTCAGATCTTGTGGACGCTCTGTTTTCAGAAGGGGTTGGAACCGATCCCCGATTGATGCTGGCCTATCAGGCGTTGGTAACTGTGGTTCCTGACCGGCCGGATCTTCGCCACGGCCTGATGGACAGCCTCACGGGTTTCTTTGATTTGGTCGAAGCAATCCTTGCGCGGGCAGCCCCTACGGTGCCTGACACACGCATTCGCGCGGTCACTCAGGGAATATCGGCGATCTTTGTGAGTATGGATGCTCTGACCCCACTGAATCCGCCTGAAAAATGGCGCTCTGAATTGAGACAAGCCGCCACGCTTCTGGCTTCGGTTCTGGAGGCCAAGCAATGAGTCTCGCGAGAACCACGAACTACATTGCCTTGCCCATCCTGTTGGTGGCCTCAGCGCTTGGTCTCTACTGGGTATGGGGGTTGCTTTTCCTTTGGTGGGTCGTCCCGTCACTAATGAGCGGACGGGCTTTTTTGATGTTTGAGATTAACCGGGACGACGACCCGTTTCTCTACTGGGCCATTGTCTGCCTTTGGGCTTTGTCGGGGGTGATGATGATCGCCGCAAGCCTGTTTCCCCAATACGCCTATCTGCTTACCTGAGGGACTGAGATGACCAAAATGTACCACCACCTACCGGTCGAGGCCTACACCTCGCAGGATTGGTTCGAGAGGGAACAAAACCTAATCTTCTCGCGAACCTGGCGGTTTGCCGGTCTCGTCGAGGATATTGAGGGGCCGGGGAACTACCTGTCGGTTCAGGCAGGCCTGAACAACCTTTTCATCGTAATGGGACGCGACCACCGCCTGCGCGCCTTTCACAATATCTGCCGCCACCGGGGCACCCAGTTGATCCGGGCGGTTGGCAAAACGCAAAAGGCGCTGACATGTCCGTATCACGACTGGACTTACGATCTGGAAGGCAACCTGATTTCGGTTCCCGATGAGCCATCCGAGTTTCCAAACGGTATCGATAAATCCTGCCTTGGCCTCAAACCGGCCAGCGTTGATGTCTGGCGCGGAATGTTGTTCGTTCACCCCGACCCGGATGCGCCGACTTTGGCGGAATGGTTCGGGGAAATTGACCCGAATCTCGGGCCTCACAAGCCGGAAGAACTGGTCGAATTTGCCGAAGGGCGAAATACCTACGAGATCAAGGCCAACTGGAAAATTGTCGTCGAGAATTACATCGACATCTACCACCTGAGCCATCTGCATTCGAATACGCTGCACATGTATGACCATGCCAAGGCCGAATACGGGTGGAAGGGGCCGCACTATCATTTCTGGGAGCCCCCATCGGCCGCTTATGCGAAGGGACACGAAGCCAACCTGCCGATGCCGCGCACGATCCCCGAACCTCATGTCGGTGCTTGGGTTCCGATGCTTTTTCCGGGCATTGGCATCGGTGCAAGTGAGGAAAGCTGGAACCTGTTCATCATCACACCGCTGGCTCCCGATCTGACACGTGTCGAGAACCGCACAAAGCTGGCCAACGTATCGGATTGGGCTTTTCAGAAGCAACAGTGGAAGAGCTTGGGCTTCTGGAAGGATTTTGGCGGTGCGAAATACCAAGAGGACGATGCCACCGGTGCAGACGACCCTATGGCTTCCGGTGACTTCACAGCTGAGGATATCTACGCCTGCGAACAGCAGCAGAAGTCTCTGAAAAGCCCTTACTTTGAGGTCGGTCCTGCCGGGATTGGCGAAGGCCCGGTTACTCAGCACCAGAAAACGGTGCTGAGTTTCATGCAGGAAAACCAGAGCCGCGGAGAGTGATCATGAAGCCTGTTCAAGCCACTCTGATTGGCGTTTTACTCGCGTCCTCTCTGGTTCTGACCGCCCAAGCAGACGCGCCCAAAGATGTTGTCGCGCGTATCCTGCAGGCAAAGGACGAACAAAGCCTGCTGGCCACGTGGGACGACTGGCACCCCGAGGCCACGCATCAAATCATCCTCAAATACGGAATGCGGCAACCGGATGACGTCTTTTCGTACAGGGTCACAGAGAAGAGCGATCTGGATGACCCCGAGACCGCAAAGGCATTGGAAGGGTATACGGAAACCGCACGATCGGCGCCCGAGATTTCATCGCGGCTCGAAGATGGCGTGTCCCATGTCACCGCCGTGACCCATGTCGATTATGACTGGCAGAGCTATTCGGGCAAAATGCGTCAGACGGACGAGTTCGTTTTTGCATCCTATCTTGGCGGGGCCGTGATCCGGTCATTGACCACGACCTACGATTACCGGTGATTGGAAACCTTCATGCAACGTGACTTTTATTCACTGACGGTATCCGAAATCCGCAAAGAGATCGGCGGCGCGGCCACCACTGTCATCTTCGACATTCCATCCTCTCTGACGGGCTTGTTCCAATGGACGGCCGGGCAACACCTGACGGTCAGGTTTCTGATCAAAGGAGAGGAGCACAGGCGCAGCTACACTATCTCGAACCTGCCGGGGGCCGCGTTGCGTATCACTGTCAAACGCGTCAAAGGGGGAGTCGTCTCGAACCACATCGGCGACACTCTTAAGGCAGGGGATAGAGTAGAGGTGATGCCCCCCTTCGGAAAGTTCACGCTGTCGCCCGGTGCCCTGAAACGGCGTACCCATTACTTTATTGGGGCCGGCAGTGGAGTTACTCCGCTCTACGCGATGATCAAGGCAGTTTTGGCAGATGAGCCGCATTCTGCAGCGCACATGGTCCTTGGCAACTCGGACGCGAACAGCATTATTTTCCGGGAGGAACTGGAGCAACTGCAAGCGCAATACCCGCAGCGGTTCACCCTCCGCCACGTTCTGTCCCGGCCTTCCATGTTCAGTTGGTTCACCCCTTGGCGTACGGGGCGGTTGGAGGCAAACGCCATTGAGGCCGCTATTGCCGAAGCGCCCCCGGTTGCACAAGACGCCCAGTACTGGATCTGCGGTCCCGGTAGCATGAACACCGATATTCGGAGGGCGTTACAAAATCTGGACGTTCCCGATGGTCGCATTCATATAGAGAGCTTCGGTGGAGATACCGAAAGCGACCTAAGCGTGTCGGGGATCGCCGCAACGGCCCGGATAAAACTAAACGGTGCTTGGCAAGACGTTCCGGTTGCTGCCGGTCAAACCATACTAGAAGCCACCCGATCAGGCGGACTAAACCCGCCATTCAGTTGCCAGTCTGGCGTCTGTGGCGCCTGCATGGCCCGTCTGACCGATGGAACCGTCCATATGCGGAGCCGCATTGCACTTGAAGACAATGACATCGCCAAGGGTTTCATACTGTGCTGCCAAAGTGTTGCCACGCAAAAGAACATCGAACTGGTTTTTGAGGGCCAAGTTTAGACAAACGAAAATAATAGTCCGTCACGTGCTGAACCTATGTGGTGATTGGAACGGCTTTCAGCATTGAGGAACGTTGGTAGCTTCAGTAACTCCAAGCCTCATACAAAAACACTATGAGGTTCTGAAGATTAGTGGCGGAGAGACAGGCAGCCATGCGGTGATCCGATGTGATCCACGAGATACCCATAAGACCTATATTTTAAACAGTTTATTTCCGTTTTAGTATCCAATGAGGTCTTGTAAGTTCCGGTGAAATCCAGCATCAATTGGGGGATAGAATGATGGACAATGATACGGAACACCCAGCATCATGACAGCAGGCAAACCCCTTACGGCAACCTATGTAAAGAACATCACCAAGCCAGGGAAATATTTCGACAACAGCCGCTATGGCTTGTTTCTAAGAATAGACAAAAAGGGTCGCAAGTATTGGGTGCAGCGGATCGTGATCTCTGGCAAGCGCCGCGAGATAGGCCTGGGGAACTTCCCCCTCGTCACACTGTCGATGGCGCGGGAACAAGCGGTCGAGAACAAGCGCAAGGCGTACATGGGCGGTGATCCCCTGGCTGAAAAACGCAAAGCCAAAATGGATACGGACTTTGCCAGCGTTGTCGAGAAATACCTGGAGGCCAAGCTTGCAGAGTTCCGCAGCGAGAAACACAAGAAGCAATGGCGCGCGACACTGGACACCTACGCCATTCCAGTGATCGGTCACAGGGCGGTGGAAACCATCGATGTCACGGATATCGTATCTGTCCTCAAACCGATCTGGGAAGAGAAAACCGAAACCGCCAGCCGGTTACGCGGACGCATTGAAAAGGTCCTGTCCTGGGCAACGGTGAACGAACTGCGCTTTGGGGACAATCCAGCCCGGTGGAACGGCAATTTGTCCGAAGTTCTGCCCAAACCCAACAAAGTTACGACCGTCAAACACCATCCTGCACTGGCGCAGAAGGACACCGGGCGCTGGTGGGCTGATCTGGCGAACCGGGATGGTATGTCAATCAAGGCATTGCAATTTGCAGCCCTCACAGCGTCCCGCTCCGGGGAGATACGGGGCATGACCTGGGATGAGGTGGACTTTGAAGCGTGTCATAGGACCATACCGGCAGCCCGCATGAACGCGCGGCGGCAGCATCGCGTTCCACTGACCCCATCCATGATTGCGTTGCTGAAAGAGCTGCCTCGGCTTGATGGCTCGGCTTACGTGTTCTTTGGAGCCAAGGGCGGCATGCTTTCGGACATGGCTTTGTCCTCCGTCATGCGGAAGATGCATAAGGCCGATCTTGCGAAAGGCGGTCCTGGTTACTTTGATGCCAAAAGCGGATCACCTGCCGTTCCGCACGGGCTGCGTTCTACTTTCCGCGATTGGGCCGCAGAAGAGGGTTATGATCACCACATGGCAGAACTGGCACTTGCGCATAATGTGGACAGCATGGTTGTGCGCGCCTACCGCAGAACCGACGCCTTGGAGCGCCGCCGCAAAATGATGGTTGCTTGGGAAAATTTCTTGAAAAAAGAATAGTTGAAAAACAGGCACTTAGGATTTCCGTCCAAAAAAAGCGCAATTCATATGAATTCCCGTACCTAATCCCCCAAACTGCCGCACAACCTGTTGCAATTTATAGGTTTTGACCTGTCATCGGGAGCCCGTTGGCAGGTGTTTTTTCCTGTGCTTATTCGAACTTACGCGGCGCTTACTGGCAGTTAGCGCTTCGTGTCGGCCCCGATGCGCCAACACCGGAACCGACGGGAAGTTAGGAATTTAGAGCAATCCCTGCCTTCCTCGATACTGCCGACAATAGGTCGCGTCAAAAGAAATGGCGCGGCGTTCGAAGGGGCATATTGAAGTGCAAGACAAAATCTATCGCAGGCCGGATGTGGAATCCCTGGTGGGTCTTTCCCGGTCCACCATCTACGCCATGATCGCAGACGGGATGTTTCCAAAACCCATCAAGCTCGGGAAACGGGCTGTGGGCTGGCGTCAGTCAGATGTTTTGACCTGGTTGGACAGCCGCACAAGCGAGGCGGTGTGAACAATGATTGATACACTGCAAGCAACAACAATCGGGCAACAAACCGATCACCGGGAAACCTCAGACGTCTATCGTGGCGAATTGTTCCGTCGCGGTCGCTACCGTATCGCGACCTGCCGGGAAGGGATGCAATGGCTGTTCCAGCGCCAGAGGTTCGAATTTACGGCTGGTGGAGCGGCTTGGGACACTTTGGGCTACTGCGTGACCCGAAAAGCCCTGATTGGACTCCACCAGGCGTATAAGGCGCCTCAGCATGAAAACCTTGGTGCCCTTCCCAAACGCTTTAAGCGGGAGGGCGTGTAATGCCAGACGCAGAAACCATCACGCAGGCATTGGATGGGCGTTGGTCTGGGCGGTCTGGCATTGCCTGCTGTCCAGCCCATGACGACCGCTCCCCCAGCCTGAGCATCGCAAACGGGCATTCAGGTCAGCTTTTGCTGACCTGTCATGCCGGGTGTAGCTTTGTGCATGTTCTGGACGCTCTCAAAGGTCTGGGACTAGCGGGCGGCCAAGAAAAATATGCGGCTCTCTCTAGCGAAGCTGTGCGCAAGAACCGTGAAGAGGAACGCCGCCAAACATTACGGCGGGCAGAGATTGCTCAATCCGTTTGGAAAGAGGCTCAACCAGTTTGCGGCACACCAGGCGAAACCTACCTGCGTAAACGTGGGATTACATGCCCGCTGCCGTCTTCCCTACGTTACCTGGATAGGTGTTGGCATCCGGCAGCCAAACGGGTGCCCGCCCTTATAGGGTATGTAGGCGGAACCGACACATTCGCCGTGCACCGGACATATCTACGTATAGATGGCGCTGGAAAAACAGACCTCTCCCCGAACAAGGCCATGCTTGGGGCAACCAAGGGCGCTGCAGTTCAACTCTCCAACGCGCCTGGGCGGCTTGTGGTGACAGAAGGCATTGAAACCGGGCTGTCGCTGCTCTCCGGCTTATTGGATGGCCCCGCAACAGTGTGGGCGGCGTTGAGCGCCAGCGGCATGAAGTCCCTACACCTGCCGGAACATCCCGGCGAATTGGTGATTGCGCCCGATGGCGATGCTGTTGGCCGGGAAGCCGCGCAAGTGCTGGCACACCGCGCCTATGCATTGTGCTGGCACGTCTCATTGCTGCCTGCACCTGACGGCTATGACTGGAACGACGTACTGATGGGAAAGGCAAAAGCGCAATGACGATCCATACAAAAGAAGAGAGTTTTGCGCCGGATTGGCCGGAACCGGCATTGCGGTTCTTGCGGGATGAACGCGGGGCAGCGCCCAGGCTGCCTCTAGAAAAGGTCTTTGGACCAAAATGGGCGCAATGGATCACGGTTGCGGCTGAGGCCAAGTCATCACCACCGGATTACATTGTGGCAGCGTTGTTGGCCGTGACCGGGTCGTTGATTGGGAATACGCGTTGGGTGTCTCCCTGGGCAGGCTGGTCGGAACCGCCAATTCTGTGGACGATGGCAATTGGCCTACCGTCGAGTGGCAAGTCTCCTGGTTTGGATGCGGTTCTGACCCCGCTACGAAAGGCAGAGCGTGAACTCCGTAAGAAATCTGAGGGCGAACTTGCTCAATGGCGCGAGGCGGCAGAGATCGCCAAGATTGCAGAAAGCACGTGGAAAGAAGCAACGAAGCCCGCAATCAAAGACGGGTCAGCGCCACCAGAACGGCCTGACGCGGCCAACACTGGTCAAGAACCGTTCCTACCGCGTCTGTGCGTAGCTGACGGAACCGTAGAGCGTCTAGCCGTGATCCTGGAAAAGCAGGCGCGCGGAACATTGGCGGCGCGGGATGAGTTGGCAGGGTGGTTGCAAGGCATGACGCGCTATTCCGGCGGTGGATCGGATCGACCCTTCTGGCTCGAAGCTTATGGAGGTCGTGCCTATACGGTCGAACGTATGGGGCGTGATCCCGTATACATAGATCGGCTGTCTATTGGCGTGGTTGGTGGTATCCAGCCAGACAAGCTAAACGGCTTGCTGATCAACTCTGACGATGATGGCTTGTTGGCGCGGTTCACGCCGATCTGGCCTGACCCCGTTCCGATACAGCGCCCGCAATCCATTCCTGATGATGCGTTTATCGAACGGGCGCTCACCAGGCTCCTATCCCTACGTATGGTAACGGACGAATACGACGTCACGCGGCCTTGGCTCATACCGTTTACGGAAGAGGCCCGCGACCACCTCGATACGTTACGTAGCTATGTAAGGGAATTGGAGGCCAAAGCAGACGGGTTGTTGCTCTCGTATATAGGTAAGCTCCCTGGCATGACCATTCGGCTTGCCCTGGTGTTGTCGTATCTGGACTGGGTAACAGGGATCGAAGATGAGGCGCACCAGATCACGGCAGCGGATTTTGAGCGGGCAGCGTTGTTTGTCACATCCTACGCTTTGCCAATGGCACAGCGCGCTTATGCAAGTGCGTCGCTGTCAAAAACTGAACGGGCTACGCGCCGGTTGGTGGCTGTAATCCGGGAACAAGCCTGGGAACGCTTCACATCACGAGAGGTCTTGCGCCTGGATCGGTCAGGGCTGGCAACCGCTAGTGAGTTAAATCCGACCCTCAAGGCACTGGAAGAAGGAGACATTATCCAATTAGTGGAACAGCCATCAGGCGCGGCAGGCGGGCGGCGTTCTCGCCTCTACATCGTCAATCCAGCAATCCACCAGGCGTACGCGTGAACCACCCAGTGACAAAACCGACAAAACTGACAGAACCCATTTGCAGACAGGTTTTGTCGGTTGTGTCGGTTTTGTCGTGCTAAGATATTCATTGCCAATGGATTCCGGGTCATCTCAGAGGCAACCAGGTGCTCTAGAGTAATGCCTGATGGCCCTCGGCTATACCTTGGAAACCCCGCAAAAGATGCGTCCGGAAGCATCACAGCTCTTGAGCCGCAATTTTTGCAGGTAAGCCGCAGAAGAGTGGAGATTCCGATCAGTCAGTTTATAATGAGACTACTCATTCGCATATTTTCTGAACAATTCTCGATGTTTAAAAACGGCTGGCTCCCAATGCACACCCCATTCAATTAACCCACTCGCAACCGCAGCCTTGCTGACGTCGTTTTGAACTTTCGATTTGGACCACTCGTCTGGTTTCCAAACCCCACCTGCTTCCTTAGTGTAGAGCAAATCTGAACTCCACATGTACTCAATGTAATACCTTATTTTATTTTGAGTTTTTACGTATCGCACACCCAGCATTGTGGGCGATAAGAAAAGACCTCGCTTGTCCGCGAATTGCGACAATGCTGCATTCATCTGGGCAGGAGAACTGGCTGTGCCGAGGTTGACTGCACGCAAATGCCAGCAAGTGGTCGATTTGTCCACGTTTGAGTACAGGACGGAGTGCAGGTACGAGGGGTCGTCGCAGTAGCGAAAACGTGTAAAGAACCCGTCATGAGGTCGTGATTGCTGCCAAATTGTTACAACCCGATCGACTACACCATTTTCAACTGATGCATATGTGATCTGCCGTTGAGGGTATCCTTCAACTTCGTTGGTAAAGCCTGTTTCGCCAACCAAATACCATTCACCTTGTGGGAGTGGGACGTCAACACCGGCAAAGTCAACGGTCTTTGCAATTGTTGGGCGCGCCTCAAACTCAGGCAGAAAATTGAGTTCTTCGGTTGATTGAACTGATTTAATTTCAGGCCCGCAAGCAGTGAGCAAGAAAGCAAAAAGAACAAAGCCAAAGCGTTTCATTTTATTCTCCTTTACCTTGGCCAGATGGCCCGTCAACTGGCGCGGCCAAGTTTCTCGTGGTCTGCTGCGCTGCCGCTCGTCGAGAAATCAGAGTTGAAAATCGCGTGTCAGGAGAAGCATCGGTAGGGCTTGTTAGCGCTACCGTGGCAGTTGATAGGCGATATGCATTTCGTATGAGAACCGGAGGAACATTTGACAAGCTCCTTGGGCGTCCGCCAATACTCACTTCGGCCGCACGTCCCGCAGTAACGGTCAAGGTACCGCCAGCCCGCCCCCTCAATTCCACTGAACCGTCAAAAACAAGAACGCGTGTCGTGCCCTGTTCGTCAACTTCAACATAAAATGATGTGCCACGCGTTTTCAGCGTACCGGATTCGGTCAATACGTTGCGCGTCTGTCCTTTATTCGAGTTCCCATACAAGGCGCCGGAGCGATAGAGCGTTAGTGAACCCTCCGGACTCCAGTGCATATGCGTCCGAGTTTTAGGGTCAATACCCCACTGCCACCTTGGGCCATCTTCCATGGTGGCTGTTCCGCGTCGCCCCGTTTCAACTGAGTCGTCTTTAAATATCCGATCTGGTTGACGCGTCTTAGACCATTTGCCGTCGCGCTCGACCCAAAGCCGCCCAGCAGACTCTGCAATAAATCCAATTCTTTCCTGCGACTGCTGAGCAATTGCGCCCTTGGGATGTAACAAACTTAAAGAGATAAACGTAATTAAGGCAAATTTCTTCGGCATATCAATCTCCTTTCAAATGATCTCTACCTTCTGGCAATTTGGACTCTTCCAATGACTTGTCTTTGGCTCCCGGGCAGTCAAAAAAAGCCTCGCCTTCAAAAAGTGGATCACTTGAACAGTAGGCATTTTTAAACACTGCTGAGACGTCATCAGCAGAAAATCTAAGCTGACCGCAGCCGACGTATGAAATCTCCGCGCCAGAAATATCTGCATGTTCAAAATTTGCACCTTGCAATTTGGCGCAGTCAAATTTGGCGTTCCTTAGGTCTGCTTGTTTGAAGTCAACGCTCCGAAGGTCGGCTCTAAGAAAATCTACGTCTCTAAGATCGGCCTTAAAAAAATCTGCGTATTTTAGGTCAGTTCCGGTAAGGTTTGCACCACGTAGTTGAGCCCGCCTGAAATTTGCATCAACGAATGTCGATGAACCTGCTATGAACTGGCGCATTCGAGAGTTTTCGAATTTTGCTTTAGGAAGAAATAGGTTGGTAAATTCTGCTCGATCTAAATTCCGGTTACTCATGTCCCACTGTGGAGTATCGTCCAGGACTTTGGTGAGTTCTGCGCCGGAAATGTTGTCTGTCCAATTCGATGGTTTCGTAACGAATTCGGCATAGTTTGGGGGATCGAGATCAAATGGCAGTGGGTCTCCTCCCGCGAGTTCTTGTAGCATGCTAAGTAGAGGGCGCGGCGTATGTTCGATTGATCTATAACCGAACACGACAACGTTTAGCAGAAGCGCAAGTACAGCTAATAAAACCACTATCGCGGCAATGAACGGGCGCTTTATACGCTTAGACAGGACAGGCGCTGCAAAAGGATTACTCAATGTCTCAGCTGCCTTGATGGCGAAATAAACACTGAACCCGATAACTGAAGCGAAGACGATTGCGGCAACTGACGACACAATCCAGTCGTGGCGGGGGAGGTAGGCAAAAAACATTACTACCACTGTGAACGGCACTACCGTCCATAGCGCAATAAAACTGAGCATGAACTCAAGCCAGAAAAACCGCCCGCTCTGATCACTAGTAGAACTTCTGTTACCCTGACCGATACGCATCGCCAATGGTAGCCATTGTGACAGTCGAGTATTGACCTCAAGACCGTTGGGAAACCGAAGGGGGAGAAGAGCTATTTGTGACCAGGCTCTCTGTAGATAACTGTTCATCCAAAGAAAATTTATGAGCAACAGGATTGGAGCAACGAGATAAAATGATGCAAGAGCGACATTGTCATTAATTATTGGCAGGCGAAACTCTACTGCATCGTCGACTAAAGTCAGATGAGTTGTTTTAGCGACTGAGAGCAGGCAGTAGAGGGAAAATATTAACAAAGAAAAAAAAGCGGTTTTTGCTTGCTTGGCGGCATCAGAAATCGAATCCAGTATATCGTCAAAGGACAGGTACTTAGGCAACGTTGCGTTGGTCAAATCTGACTGAGCAAATGAATCTGCCAGCAGCCCACACGCTGAGGAAAGATCCGCGTTTTGCAACTGGCACCGAAAAAAGACCTGACCAGTCAATGATTGCTTCTCGAATGATTCCCCTTGGTGACACTCGCCCAGTCTAATGTGTCGAGACGCATTAGGAACCTGTTGGACGTCTAGATCGGAAGGTGATGCTGTATCGTTATTTAGGTTGGTTGACCCACCTAACTCTTTATCGTTATCACTTTTAACTAATGCCATCGAAGAAACCAAAAAAAATAGTCTATTTTCTAACCTTAGCACAAAAGCCAACGTTTGAAAAATTTGAACGATGGCCAAGCGATCAAGGTTTTGTTGCGAATGACATTAAGTCATGTGAACGCGTTGGGTTGAGTTTCACCGAGCGCCAGTAACTTTAAGAGCCCAAGTCACAGTGAAAGCCAGTTGAGCGCCTGTAGGGCACTCCAAACCGAACTCGGCGGTGCAAAAGATATTTTTACGCGTGCGAAATTTCACAAGTGCGCCTAGTCGGCTCAAAAACAAACTTTTTGAGGTCAATCGACAAAAGCAAGTTCTTTCAACGCAACTGAGAGACCTTACCTGCACCTCGCTCAAGATAGCTCATGTGCGGCTCTCGCTTTGTCGTCCTTGAGAAGTGGGGGTGGGGTGAATGGGGGAAAGAACAACACAGCAGCTGAAATTACCGTTTATAATCAACTATTTAAATGTCATTTATGGCGGAGAGACAGGGATTCGAACCCTGGGTGGGCTTGCACCCACAACGGTTTTCGAGACCGCCCCGTTCGACCACTCCGGCACCTCTCCGCGGGGGTCTGTGAGGGGGGGATTTAGTGAGGAACGCACGGGGGTGCAAGCAGAAAATTCCGGAAATTCACCAACAAGGGATTTTCCATTGCCAGATGGCATAAAACACCTAGGCTTCTGAGTATGACATATCACCTTCGCCGCTTCGCATTGACCTTTTTTCCGTTGCTATTCACGCTTGCCACGCTACCTGCGCAAACTTTTGCTGCCGAACGCGACCGGGTAGAGGCCTTTCTGACCACCACCGGCTTTGACGTGGCACTGGAAAGCATAGCGCTTGCGTCAGCCTCGGCCCCTCGGATGCTGGGAATCGATCCCGAAGGGTTCGGCTCGGACTGGGCACGCCTGACCGAAGAAGTGTTTGATACCCACGACATGCACGAAACCGCCGTTACCATCCTGGAACAGACGCTGAGTGACGCCGCGCTGAACCATGCGGTCGAATTCTATGCCTCGGAACTGGGACAGCGGTTGGTCGAGGCGGAAAATGACTCTCACATGGTCGAAGACGACGACGCCAAACTGCAGCAGGGGCAGGAAATCGTGGCCGGTCTGATCAAGGACGGGTCTAGGCGGGTCGAGAGCCTTAAGCGCATGAACGCTGCCATTGATTCCAGCGGCACGGCGTTGAGGGCATTGCAGGAAGTCCAATTGCGCTTTCTGCTGGCTGCCAGCGCATCCGGAGTGATCGACCTGCAACTGGGCGCGGATGAGCTGCGACAAATGATGAAGCAGAACGAAACCAGTATGCGGCAAGCGCTGCAACTATCCGCGCTTGCAGGGGCCGCATACACCTATCAGGATTTCTCGGACGCCGATGTCATCACCTATGCTGAGGCGTTGGAGCAGCCGCTCATGCAGGAGGTCTATGAGCTACTCAACGCGGTTCAATACGAAATCATGGCCATGAAGTTCGAAGTTCTGGCCTCACGAATGGCCGAACTGCACCCGGCACAGGATATTTAATGCGACTGATTTTGGTGTCTGCTGCACTTTTTTTTTGGTCCGTGCCGCTGCAGGCCGAAGAAAAGGTCGAACGCCTGCTGCAAGCCCTGCAACTGGATGAGATCATCGAGATTCTGCGGGATGAAGGTGGCATGATGGGCAAAACCCTTCAGGAAACCTTTCTGAACAACAATGGCGGGCAGGTTTTTCAGAAACAGGTCGACCGGATTTACGACGCTGACAGGATGCGCAATCAGGTTGTGGAGGTCTTCGATCAGACCCTGACCGAAAGAGAACTGGACCGCGCCATCCTGTTTTATGAAAGCGATCTGGGCCAGGCCATCGTGTCGCTTGAAATTACTGCCCGCATCGCACTTGCTGATGAAACCATCGAAGAAATGGCGCAGGACACTTATGAGAACGGTGACCGAGAGTCAGTGTTTTACCGCCTGGTTGATGAGTACATTCGGGTCAACAACCTGATTGAAGAAAACGTTCAGAACTCCATCAGCGCCGATTACAACTTTTTCCGCGGGATGGACTTGGGTGGTGATGTGGATGATGCCGAACTTTTAGCCCAGCTACTGACGCAAAAGGACAGCATGAGTGAAGAGACCCAGACCTGGCTGTATTCCTTCTTTCTGCTGGCCTATCAACCGCTGAGCGAGGCCCAGATACGCGAGAATATCGCGTTTTCCCGAACCGAGGCGGGCAGGGCGATCAATGATGCCCTGTTCGAAAGCTTTGACCAGATGTTCGACAATATCTATTTTCAACTCGGTCAGGCCGTCGCGCAGGTGCTGCAAGGGTCCGATCTTTAAACCAGTATTTGATGTTGACTTTCCCCTGCAATCTATGGATAAGCGCGCATCCCGGCCGGTTTTCCGCGCCGGGTCTCGTTATTATTGACCCATAGGGCGTGCCCCAAGGGTCGTCACACAGCCCGAAAAGGGCGCGCTGTTCGAGGTGGCTGAGGCCGGCAACACCCAAACGGGGACCACAGAACGCGGGTTAGAAAAGGAAAGACGCATGTTTGCGGTCCTAAAGACTGGCGGCAAGCAGTACAAGGTTCAGGCGGGCGATGTGCTCCGCGTTGAAAAGCTGGCTGCCGACGCAGGTGAAAAAGTTCAATTCAACGATGTTCTGATGCTGGGCGGTGACGCTCCGGTTGTCGGCGCACCTTTCGTTGAAGGCGCAGGTGTACAGGCCGAAGTGATCGAACAGGTCAAAGGTGACAAGGTCATCAAGTTCGTCAAGCGCCGTCGTAAGCACAGCTCGAAGCGTACCGTTGGCCACCGTCAGAAGCTGACCCTGGTCATGATCACCGACATCCTTTCGTCGGGCGCTGACAAGTCGGGCATCAAAGCTGCAACCGGTTCGGCACCGGCTGGCGAAGCTGCTCCGGCGGCGAAAAAGCCTGCCAAGAAAGCTGAAGCCAAAGCAGAGGCACCCGCTGCTGCTGCCGCTGACGATCTGACCAAGCTGAACGGTGTCGGCCCTGCCGCCGCCAAAAAGCTGGTTGAGGCCGGTATCGAGAGCTTTGCCGCTCTGGCTGCCTTGTCGGACGAGCAGATTGCTGCTATCGACACCATCAAAGTGAAGCCCGAATGGGTTGAGCAAGCCAAAGAGCTGGCTCAAGGCTAAGGAGAGAGAGAATGGCACATAAAAAAGCTGGCGGTTCCTCCCGTAACGGTCGCGACTCAGCTGGTCGCCGCCTTGGCGTGAAACTGTATGGCGGCCAGGCTGCCATCGCAGGCAACATCATCGTGCGTCAGCGCGGTACCAAGTTCTGGCCGGGCGAAGGCGTGGGCATGGGCAAAGATCACACCATCTTTGCAACTGTTGATGGCGCCGTGAAGTTCCACAAGGGCCTCAAGAACCGCACCTTTATTTCGGTCCTGCCAGTGGCGGAGGCCGCAGAGTAAGCCGAAACCCATAAGGTTTGAAACATTCCTGGGGGACCGGCAGAAAATGCCGGTCCCCTTTCTCGTTTTAACGCAATTTTGAACAATGGCTACAATGACAAACTCAGCAAGCATAATCCCGTCCCTGATTCAGGGCAGGATCGCCCCTGCGGTTGAAGATCGGATGGGCCGGAAATATCTGATGTGGACGTTAATTGGTTTCACCGTTGCGTCCGCGATTTACGTGTTGTTCGGAGGAGGAACGAACTCATGAAACTTGAGACGATAATTAACCAGCCGGTCATAGAAACCGAGCGGTTCGACCTGCGCCCCCTGCGTCGGTCGGATATGGGTCTCATCGAATATTACGCAGGCGACGAGCGTGTGGCGCGCATGACAACCAGCATCGCGCATCCGTTGCCGCCCGGCTCGACCGAGGCCTTCGTGACCCGGTCCATGTCCGAGGAACGCGACGAGGACGTCTGGGTCATGGATGCCACCAAGGATGGGGGCCCTGAACTGATCGGTCTGATCACGCTGACACGACTGGATCGCAACCAGTCCGAGGTCGGCTATTGGGTCGCACCGGTGTATTGGAACACCGGTATCGCATCGATGGCCGTCGAGGCGCTGGTCAATGCAAACCCGCTGGAGAACGCCACCATGTTTGCCAGCGTTTTTCAGGACAATCCGGCCTCGGCCCGGGTTCTGACCCATTGCGGGTTCCAGTACCTTGGCGATGCCGAAAACTACTCGGTGGCGCGTGATGCAAACGTGCCCACCTGGACATACAGTAAAAAACTCTGACTTGTGGCCGATGGGGCCTTTGCAGTAGGGGACAGTCATGAAATTTCTCGATCTTGCAAAGGTCTACATCCGGTCTGGGGCCGGAGGTGGCGGCTGCGTCAGCTTCCGGCGCGAAAAGTATATCGAATACGGCGGTCCCGACGGTGGCGACGGCGGCAAAGGCGGGTCCGTCTGGGCCGAGGTCGTGGACGGGCTGAACACTCTGATCGATTTCCGCTACCAGCAGCATTTCTTTGCCAAGAACGGCCAACCCGGACGGGGGCAGCAACGTACAGGCAAGGATGGCGACGATATCGTCCTGCGCGTACCCGTTGGCACCGAAATTCTGGATGAAGACGAGGAAACGGTAATCTGCGATCTGACCGAGGTCGGCCAGCGGATCTTGCTGGCCAAGGGCGGCAATGGCGGCTTCGGTAACCTGCATTTCAAATCGGCCACCAACCAGGCCCCGCGCCGCGCCAACCCGGGGCAGGCGGGGATCGATCGCACTATCTGGCTGCGGCTGAAACTGATCGCGGATGTGGGCCTGTTGGGTATGCCCAACGCGGGCAAGTCGACCTTTCTGGCGGCAACGTCCAACGCGCGCCCGAAGATCGCCGATTATCCGTTTACGACGCTGCACCCCAATCTGGGCGTTGTTGGCGTCGATAACGTGGAATTCGTCGTGGCTGATATCCCCGGTCTGATCGAAGGCGCGCATGAAGGCCGCGGAATCGGCGACCGGTTTTTGGGTCACGTAGAACGCTGCGCCGTTCTGTTGCATCTGGTTGATGGAACTTCTGAGACCGTTGCCGACGATTATCGAACCATCATCCATGAACTTGAAGCCTATGGTGGTGAACTGGCTGAAAAGCCCCGCATCACGGTCCTGAACAAGGTCGATGCGCTGGAGGATGAAGAGCGCGATCTGGCCAAGGCCGAGTTGGAAGAAGCCGTTGGCGGCCCCGTCATGACCATGTCTGGCGTGGCACATCTGGGCGTAACCGAGGTGCTGCGGGCGCTGCGCGCTCAGATCGACGAAAACCGCCTGCAGCAGAAGCCCGCTGAGGAGGCGAAGTCGTGGCAACCCTGACCTCGGCCAAACGTTTGGTGGTCAAGATCGGGTCCGCATTGCTGGTGGATCGGAATACGGGGTTGTTGCGGTCGGAATGGCTGCACTCGCTGGCGCAGGATGTGGCGTGGCTCAAGGGGCAGGGGACGGATGTCATTCTGGTTTCATCCGGGTCAATCGCCCTGGGGCGCGGGGTGTTGAACTTGCCGATGGAGGCATTGGCGCTCGAGAAATCTCAGGCAGCCGCCGCCGTGGGTCAAATTCGGCTCGCGCGAGCCTATGAAGAAGCATTGACCCCGCACACGATCACCACAGCACAGGTGTTGGTGACGCTGGAAGACAGCACCGATCGGCGCCGCTATCTAAACTCACGTGCGACGCTCGAGACATTGCTAAGCCTCGGTGTGGTGCCCATTGTCAACGAAAACGATACAGTTGCGACAGATGAAATCCGTTACGGCGACAATGACCGTTTGGCTGCGCAGATCGCAGTCACCGTTGGAGCGGACCAGCTCATCCTGCTTTCGGACGTGGATGGGTTCTATACCGGCAACCCGAACGAAGACGCCTTAGCCACGCGTTTTGACGTGATCGTCGACATCACGCCTGAGATCGAAGAGATGGCAGGCGATGCCGGATCGGGCCTTTCCAAGGGCGGCATGAAGACAAAGCTGCTGGCCGCCAAAATGGCCACGGCGGCAGGCTGCGACATGGCGATCACCGAAGGATCGCCCTTGAACCCGTTGAAAACCCTTGCGAACGGCGCGAACTGCACCTGGTTTACGGCCACGCTGGACCCACATGCAGCACGCAAGCGCTGGATTTCGGCGATGAAGCCGCGGGGAGAGATCGTGGTGGATGCAGGCGCCGCCCGGGCACTCGGTAATGGTAAAAGCCTGTTGCCCGCTGGCATCGTCGAAGTGACCGGAGATTTTGGTCGCGGTGATCCCGTGGCCATCCTTGACCCAAACTCGCGCCGACTGGCGCAAGGCCTCAGCCGCTATACCGCGCAAGAGGCGGATGCGATCAAAGGCCGGAAGTCCTCGGAAATCGAGGCAACTTTGGGCTATCCGGGCCGGGCCGTTTTGATCCACCGGGACGATTTGGCGCTGTAGGCGCGCGATGTTAGAACACCAAAAGACCGATCGAAAGGCACATGAGATGAAGGATTTCGACAGCATTCCCACCTTGATGGCCGATCTTGGAAAACGCGCCAAGGCGGCCTCGGCCGATCTGGCCTGTGCCAGCGCCGAACGCAAGCACGCCGCGCTGATTGCCGCAGCGGATGCGGTTTGGGCAAACCGGGCCGACATCATTGAGGCAAACAAGAAAGATATGGACTTCGGCCGCGAAAAGGGCCTGAGCCCGGCGATGATGGACCGCCTGATGCTGAACGAGGCGCGTATTAAGGGCATGGTTGACGGTTTGCGTACCGTGGCAGATCAGGCCGACCCGGTTGGTGAGGTGCTGACCGAATGGGACATGCCCTCGGGCCTGAACATCCAACGCGTGCGCACACCTTTGGGCGTGATCGGCGTGATCTACGAAAGCCGTCCGAACGTGACAGCGGATGCAGGAGCACTGTGCCTGAAATCCGGCAATGCCGTGATACTGCGCGGCGGCTCGGAAAGCTTTCATTCCTCTGGCGCGATCCATGCTTGCCTGGTCGAGGGCCTGAAGGCCGCAAACCTGCCCGAGGAAGCCATCCAACTGGTGCCGACGCGCGACCGAGCAGCGGTTCAGGAACTCCTGACCCTGACAGACTATGTGGACGTCATCGTACCGCGCGGGGGTAAAGGTCTGGTCGGTCTGGTGCAGCGCGAAGCCCGCGTGCCGGTCTTTGCACATCTTGAAGGCATCGTGCATATCTATATCGACAAGTATGCCGACCCGCAGAAAACGCTGGATGTGGTGCTGAACGCCAAGACCCGCCGGACCGGAATCTGCGGTGCCGCTGAATGCCTGCTGATCCATCAGGACGTGGCCGAAACGCTGGGTCGGGACGTGGTTGCGGCTCTGCTGGCTGCAGGCGTCGAGGTTCACGCCGAAGGGGCGCTGGCCACGGAAAGCACGGTCGCCGCCACGGATGACGACTGGGGCAAGGAATTCCTCGACAGTATCATCGCCGCCAAAACGGTCGCGGATATCGACGCGGCCATCGAGCATATCCGTCAGTATGGCTCGAACCACACCGATTGTATCATGACCGAAGATGCGGACGCTGTCGCGCGGTTCTTTGAGCGGCTCGACAGCGCAATCCTAATGCACAACGCCTCGACCCAGTTTGCCGATGGGGGCGAGTTTGGCATGGGTGCCGAGATCGGTATCGCCACCGGGAAGATGCACGCACGCGGCCCCGTGGGTGCCGCGCAGTTGACCAGCTTCAAGTATCTTGTACGTGGGAACGGAACGACCCGGTCCTAGAACCGGATCACAATGCGGGTTGAGGTGGTTTCAGCCGCAACCCGCCGCCCCATCGACGCGGCGGTCTCGGGCAACAGGGCAAACTGCACCTGCGCAGGGGTGACTTTATTGGCAAACCGACCCAGAGGCAGGTTCTTCCACAGATCATTGTCCAGATTCAGTTTGTCGGCCGATCCGATAACCGTCCAGCCATCCCCAGTATTCGCGATCGTGACCTCACCGCCGAAAGGCATCGCGCTTTCGCAGCACATTAGTGCCAGAAACGCCAATTTCACCTGATTGCGTGGCACAGCTTCGGTCAGGTGCCAGTTGACCCGCACTCGACCCGTGCGTTCAACATCCTTCAGCAGGTCCGACACCTCGGTCCGCCCCAAGGGCTGATCGCTGGCCGAGCCGAATGCGACGCGGAAAAACCGTATCCGCGCCCCGGCACTGCCGACACTGCCCGAAATCAGCTCCATCTCGGGGCCCTGAGTGCCCCCAACCATCTCAAGCAGCTCCAGACCGTTGGTGATCGCGCCGATGGGGCTGATCAGATCGTGACAGATCCGAGCACCGATCAACTCGGCCAGGTTGACTGTGGTGTCGCTCATGCGTACCTCCTGCTGCATCTGCCGCCGGACCGGAGCCCAGACATGTCAGACCTCAATGCCATTCTTGCACCGGGCATGTATGTCCGCCACCCCGATTTCCCCGACTGGGGCGTTGGACAGGTTCAGTCCAACATCCGGGGCAAGATCACCGTCAACTTTCGCGAGCAGGGGAAAGTGGTGATTGACGGAACACGCATCGCCCTAGTGCCGGTCTTTGATCCGTGAAACTGGTTTAGGAATGGTTAACATCCCGGAAAATCCGCTCTTGTTGCCATCCCCCCGGAAACTGCGGTATCAGCGCAAAAACAAGAACGGAAACACCGATGCCGGATGCAGGCCCTTCCTTTACCGTCAAACTCGCCGAATCCGAGGACGAGCTGCACGCTGCCCAACGGCTGCGTTATGACGTGTTCGTTCGCGAATTGGGTGGTGGCGGAGAGATGGTCGATCACGAGACCGGGTTGGAGCGCGACAAGTTCGATCCGTATTTCGACCACATGCTGGCGATTGATGACCTGACCGGGGAAACTGTTGGCGTTTACAGGCTGTTACCGGGCGAACGTGCAGCAGAACTTGGGCAGTTCTATTCCGAGGACGAATATGATCTGACCGTTCTGAAACAAAGCGGCCGCAAGTTGTTGGAACTGGGTCGATCCTGCCTGCATCCCGATTATCGCGGCGGCACGGCCATGTATCACCTGTGGAACGGGTTGGCGGCTTATGTCTCCGAACGAGAGATCGAGGTTCTGTTCGGTGTTGCCAGCTTTCACGGCACGAACGTTCAGGATCTGGCGCAGCCTTTGTCGATGCTGCATCACAACCATCTGGCGCCGCCGGACCTGCGGGTGAGGGCACAACCAGACGCGTTTCAATCCATGGACCTTGTGGCACCGGACAACCTCGATCGTCGCGCTGCGATGGTGCAGGTTCCGGCGTTGATCAAAGCCTATCTGCGGCTGGGTGGTTTCGTGGGCGAGGGGGCCTTCATCGACCACGCCTTCAACACGACTGACATTTGCCTGATCCTCGACATCGCCCGGATGAACGAGCGGCAGAAACGCATTTATGGCGGAGCGTAGCCCGGTGAACGACGCGCTGTGGAACAGTGAGGATGCGCCGGACCCAATCGATCTGGGTCTGGTGGGTTGGATTTTGGTCATCCTGAGGGGTGTGCCCCTCGCCCTTCTGGTGTTCGGCGGTCTGATCATCCTTTTGACCATTCGTCTGATCGAACTTCCGTTTTTTGGCGTGCGCCGTCCGATTACACCATTCATCAGTCAGTTTGTGTGCCGCAATGCGTTTCGTATCCTGGGGATGGGCTTTCGAACCTCGGGAGAACTGATGTGGCAGCGAGGGGCGGTTGTTGCGAACCATACGTCTTGGCTGGACATTTTTGCATTGAACGCGCGAAAGCGTGTGTACTTTGTGTCCAAGGCCGAAGTTGCGAAATGGCCTGGCATCGGATGGTTGGCCCGCGCAACCGGCACTGTGTTCATCGAGCGGGACCGCAAGAAAGCCAAAGAACAGACGAAAGTGTTCGAGACCCGCCTGAAAGCCGGTCACAAATTACTGTTTTTTCCCGAAGGGACGTCGACGGACGGATTGCGTGTTTTACCTTTTAAAACTACACTCTTTGCTGCGTTCTTCGTGGAGGAACTGCGTGACTTTATGTATGTCCAACCGGTCTCGGTGATCTTTCATGCACCCGACGGTCAGCCTGACAGGTTCTATGGCTGGTGGGGCGACATGGAGTTCGGGCCGCATCTACTCAAAACACTTGGCGCGCGCAGACAGGGTTCCGTGGAACTGATCTATCACACACCGGCCAAGGTCAGCGACTTTGCGAACCGCAAGGCGCTGGCCGCGCATTGCGAACGGGCGATACGGAATTCACATGCTGCTGTTCGAGCCCGAGTTTGAGAGCGATATCCAGTTCTGAGAAAAACACTGAATCAGGCTACTGGTTCTCAATTTGATCTTCTTCGACTTGCGAGGAGACCGTATTTGTCTCCGGTCGTTTTCGGATCACCAAAACACCCGGGGTGAAACGATTTGGATCACCCCAGAACTCCACTTCGTCCCCTTTGCGGATTGCAACCGCTGCATTATCAAAGGCTGCCACCGTTACCGCCCATAACTCGCAGCTCAGAGAAGGTGGTAGAGGGCCCCACTTACATTTTCTGGGGTCTCCCGGCTCCTTGTCGTAGAACGCGTCAGAACTGAGTAAGGTGCCGATATCGTAAAGCGTTGAGTTTCCACTTGTTCTGACAAAATTTACCCATCCATTCCAGTCGTATAGCATCACGATCCGGCTCGTGCTTTTGTCGCTGGCGACACTGTTTATGCTATAGGCCAATCTACCAGGAGCGTTTTCTGCTGGTTCGTAATCACGAGGCTGTAGAATCCTCGGTCCAACCTGTACGGCATCGGGGCATGCGTCCAGGCGTGACTTATAGTAATCAATCTGTTCGGCGCTACTTTTCGTTTCTTTCCCGGACAAATTAATTGGCGCCAAGTCTCCCAAATAGTTGAAAGTGAATTTTTGGTTTGGAAAATTAATGCCCACTATCAGAGGCACTTGAAAAGGATATCTATTCTTACGGGGGTCGCCGACGTCATCCAAGCAAAGAATAGTGTCTAAATTGCTGGCGCTGAACAGTCCCCTGAACAGCTTACCGTCTATTTTCCGGTAACCAACGATGCGTGGTTCACCCGCAGTTCTGGCGAAACCCATTGGTACCAGCGCCACGACGGACTTGTCCTCCTGAAAAGCTTCCCAAGCTTGCAGTACGCTGGCTTGAATCGCCCTGTATTGGCCCGTGCTCTTGTCAAATACAAAGCCATCTTTAGTTTTTTCCGGGAATGCAGTGTCGAGTAACCTCTCAAGATCCAATAACTCATAGGAGTAACGGGATCGATCAAACCTCAACGCGGAATACTGAAACTGCCTTTTGGCATTATCCTTCGGAATAAAACGAGCACCTTCTTTTGTCCAAAATGCGCTATCTTCATTCGTCTCTGTCCACTTTCCTGTTTCAGCACTAACAGCGCTCGAAAAAAAGAAAAGCAGTGCAAAAACGGCCAATATTAGCTGCATATCTTCCGCCCTTTTTTCGCCGCGACAATTACTGTGATGTCAAATCCGCCTTTGGGAATGGGTGCGCGCGTTACTCCGTCTTGCTCGGCAACACCGGCCTCCAATCGGACAAATCCCGACGGAGATGTCAGAATTTTGCGAACCTCGCATGTAATATCCCTTGCTGATAAAGCGCCATTGCGAATTATTCTGGGACGCTCGCTGCCCAATTTCAAAAACAGCGCCCGATTGTGTTGTTCAACCACCTCGTCAAAGTGATCAAAGGCGTTGACATCGACTTCCAGCGAGTAAATCTGATTTCTGCTGGCATAAAATCGATCTACAGTGTTTGCATCCGGGTTCTCTTGCTCGTTTTCTCCATATTTGAAGTACATCCTTCTGACGTGAACATCATCTACTTGCTGCACGACTGTTTGCGAAAGATCGGAAACTTGGCTTTGTAACCAGCTTTCAACTAAGTCTTTATTGGCATGTTCATTCAGTACCTCATTCACTTTTTCTTCTTGTCTGTTTAGCAACGCCATCAAAATTTCTCTTAGAAATTGCTGCCGGAACTCGGGAGAAGAAAAAAGAACAGTCATGTCTTCTGAAGTCGGAGATCGATCCAGGCGCTCGATAATTGGACCAGAGTGATTCATCCACTTTTGCACCACGTCGTCATCATAGTTGGACAGCGTCATTAGAACAAATTCTGTGGTCAGCTCATCGTAGGCTTTTTCTTCGTCTTTATCCCGAAGTTCCTCGAATAGCTCGGAAGCCAGCCACGGCCGGACAACCCCTGTCCACGTTAACGCCAGAATGAAAATAGCTGGGGTTGCAACAACAGCAAGAATGATCCCTGCGTCCTTAAGGAAACCGGCAAGGCTGGCCATTCGTGAACGCCAAACTGATCCTGTTCGGTTATCGTCGTTCGCTTTCTTTCTCGTAATTCGGCGACCCATCTATTGTTCTCCGAGAAAAATGTAACGGTATGAAATTCAGGCAATTGATTTACTCGTAATAATAATGCCCCCAAAAGCCTTTGCTCGTCGGGGATGAGTTTCAATGTAGCACATCGAGTAAAATTCTCCAAAATCCTGGAGAATTTGAAACTTCGCTTGCACTGCCTCAAAACCTGCCGTATACGCGCGCCATTCAAACCCGCAGGCGGGGTTTGGGCTTTGTAGGGGAGACATCCCTATCTGGCCCGCCGGTTGGAGCATCCGCTTCTTTCACCCCCGCCGAGGCGTAAACCGGAAAAGGAAAGTAAAGCATGGCTCTTCCCGAGTTCACCATGCGTCAGCTGCTGGAAGCTGGCGTTCACTTTGGTCACCAGACACAGCGTTGGAATCCCCGCATGGGTCCGTTCATCTACGGCTCGCGCAATGGCATCCACATCATGGACCTGACCCAGACCGTTCCGATGCTGGACCAGGCGCTGCAGGCTGTTCGTGATACCGTCGCTAAAGGTGGCCGCGTTCTGTTCGTTGGTACCAAGCGTCAGGCCGCTGGCCCGATTGCAGAAGCTGCTGAAAAGTCGGCTCAGTACTACATGAACCACCGCTGGCTGGGCGGCACCTTGACCAACTGGAAAACCGTTTCCCAGTCGATCAACCGCCTGAACCAGATCGACGAAGCCATGGAATCGGGTGCCGAAGGCCTGACCAAGAAAGAGCGTCTGGGCATGGAACGTGACCAGGGCAAACTGCAGGCATCGCTGGGCGGTATCCGCGAAATGGGCGGCGTTCCGGATCTGCTGTTCGTCATCGACGTCAAGAAAGAAGCACTGGCCATCGCCGAAGCCAACAAACTGGGTATCCCGGTTGTGGCTGTTGTCGACACCAACTGCTCGCCCGATGGCGTAGACTACATCATCCCCGGCAACGACGACGCAGCGCGCGCAATTTCGCTTTACTGCGACCTGGCCGCGCGTGCCGCTCTGGACGGTATGACCGCACAGATGGGTGCAGCAGGCGTTGACCTGGGTGCGTTCGAAGAAGCACCGGTCGAAGAAGTCGTTGCGGAAGAGCCCGTCGCAGAAGAAGCCGCGCCGGAAGCCAAAGCCGAAGCGTAAGCTGCCCGTCACGTAAATGACATATGGGGCAGGGTAGACCTGCCCCAATTCCGTTTGAATTGAGGAGAGCCTAAAGATGGCAATCACAGCAGCAATGGTTAAAGAACTGCGCGATCAGACCGGCGCAGGCATGATGGACGCGAAAAAAGCGCTGACCGAAACCGGCGGCAACATGGACGAAGCCGTTGACTGGCTGCGCACCAAAGGCCTTGCCAAAGCGGCCAAGAAATCGGGCCGTACCGCAGCCGAAGGTCTGGTTGCAGTTCACGTCAACGGTGGCAATGGTGTTGCTGTCGAAGTGAACTCGGAAACCGACTTTGTTGCGAAAAACGCCGATTTCCAGGAAATGGTCGGCAAGATCGCCTACGCTGCAGAAGGCGTCGACAATGTCGAAGCGCTGCTGGCTGCCGATCTGGGCGGCAAGAACGTTGCCGACACCCTGACCGACAAGATCGCCACCATCGGCGAGAATATGTCGGTTCGCCGCATGGCCAAACTGTCGGGCGACACGGTTGTGTCCTACGTCCACAATGCGGCCACCAACGGTATGGGCAAAATTGGTGTTCTGGTTGCTCTGACCGGTGGTGACGAAGCGATCGGCAAGCAGGTTGCGATGCACATCGCGGCTGTTAACCCGGCGGCTCTGTCCGAAGCGGACATGGATCCGGCCGTTGTCGAGAAAGAAAAGCAGGTTCAGATGGACATCGCCCGCGAATCCGGCAAACCGGAGCAGGTGATCGAAAAGATGATCGAAGGCCGCATGAAGAAATTCGTGGCTGAATCGACCCTGTTGAACCAGCAGTTCGTTGTGAATCCTGACCTGACCGTGGAAGCAGCGGCCAAAGAAGCAGGCGCAACCATCACCGGCTTCATCCGCCTAGAAGTTGGCGAAGGCATCGTGGTCGAAAAAGAAGACTTTGCAGCCGAAGTTGCCAAGGCCGCTCAGGGCTAAGCAATACCTCCGGACCTCGCAAGAGGTCCGGACATGAAAATGTCGGAACCGGTTGCGCAAGACGTAGCCGGTTTTTTATGTGTCGAAACAAAAAAAAGACGCCGAAGCATCTTGGCATTCGTAGATTGGATTGAGGGGCCCCGCATGATGGGGATGGTCGAGGCCCCCCAAAATTCCGGCAATTAGACGCGGACAAATTGGCGCCTTATTGTCAGAGCGGCTGGAGAGCTCTGGAATTGCAAAGATCCAACCAAATGTTCCCTGGCTAAAGCCACCACTCACGGAACTATCTCACTTTGCAACCCCGCCTCCGGAATGGAAAGTCATGTTTTCCTTACCTAGGGTAAATTGACGCAATTTGGCGTCAGATTCCGGGGCGCTAGGCCTCCATTACGAACATCTGATTCTGCAAAGACGCCTTCAGAACGGCCTGCGCAGTGGTCTCGACGGAAAGGGCCTCGCGTGCGAGACGCAGGTGCTTTTCAACCGTTGCCGATGTCAGCCCCATCAGCAGCGCAATGTCCTGCGTGGTCTTGCCGTCTCCGACCCATTGCAACGCTTCGCGCTGGCGTTTGGTCAGGGCCCGGTTGGGGGCGTTGTAGGGCAGGGTGAGGATTTTCAGATGCGCAACGTTGTTCATCAGCAGGATGTCGTCACCGTGTTCAGCCCACGTCGCGTCCACTTCGGCCTGACTGGCCGCGTCCCCGGCCGACAGGGAAATCGCCCCTTTAGACCGCATCGAGACCGAGGTGAAGCTGACCGTGTACCCGAAGGTCACGCCCTGCGATCGGTTGAACTCGAGCACGTCTAGTTCTTTTGCAGTCAGCTTTCCGTTCGCCACCATCTCCTGCGCGATACTCCAACTGGCCGCGCCTTCATTGTGCAGCGCCCATTTCAGCATCGGAGCGTGGAAGTACATCCCGTCCCGCAGAAACCCATCCAGGTAAGCTTTTTCGTGATTGGTTAGGATCACGAAATCTTCGGGGTCACCAAGTGAGGTTTCAGTACGGTACTGAGTGTGACCATAGATCAGGCGATCAAATCCGAAACTCGCCATCTGGCGACAATGGGCATCCCAAAGCTCTTCCAGAGTTTTGGTGTAGCTGAGAAAGTGCAGGTATTCACTCAGCTTCATTCAGATGACCCGCTTTTCAGATGTGCGGCCAATGCATCCAGAGCCAGAACATATCCCTGCGCACCAAAGCCACAAATCTGGCCAACAGCCACCTTTGAGATATAGGACACGTGCCGGAATGTCTCGCGCGCGTGGATGTTGGACAGGTGCACCTCGATCACCGGAAGCTCGACCGACGCAATGGCGTCCATCAGTGCAATCGAGGTGTGCGTATAAGCCCCGGCGTTCAGAACGATCCCGTCCTGATCCCCTTTGGCTTCATGGATGGCATCGATCAACGCACCTTCGTGGTTGGACTGAAAGCACGACACTTGAACCCCGATGGAAGACCCATGGCTCAGGCACAAGTCCTCAACCATTTCCAAAGTGGTGCCGCCGTAGACCTCGGGCTGTCTTGTACCCAGGAGGTTCAGGTTCGGACCGTTCAAAATCAGAGCTTTGTGCATTATTTCACTGTTCCCATTGGAAATTCATAGACGCTAACTGGTGTCAATGTCCACCGGCCAGCGCGCGCATAGGGCGAGTTGGGGAAGCTACGTCACTCACCTTCGGCGTGAACCGGCATTGTCACCACGGTCTTACCCAGAGCGGAACGGCTTGTCATATGCGCCAAGGCCTCGGACGCACGGTCCAGCGGGTATCGCGCATGGATCTTTGGTTTAATCTTCGCTTCGCCGTATAACCTGAACAAATCCCTCACGTTTTCCGAATGCCCAACGGGATCGCGCATCACCGAAGCACCCCAAAACACGCCCATAATCTGACACCCCTTGAGGAGCGGAAGGTTCAGCGGGATTTTGGGGATGCCAGCCGGGAAGCCAACCACCAGATAGCGCCCATTCCAGGCCATGCTGCGCAACGCGGGTTCGGCATAGTCTCCACCAACTGCGTCATAGACAACATTCACCCCCAATGGCGCGGACAGGTCCTTGATTTCTGTAGTGAATTTCTTCTGAGAGTCCTTGTCCATGTCATGCGCGTACAGAACTGTTTCGTCCGCCCCAAGGCTCCGGCAGAAATCCGCCTTGTCCCGCGAGGATACGGCCGCAATTACCCGCGCGCCCATAGCCTTGCCCAACTCGACCGCAGCGGACCCGACACCACCTGCGGCGCCAAGCACTAACAGCGTCTCGTCGGGCTGCAGATCGGCCCGATCCTTCAGGGCGTGAAATGAGGTGCCGTAGGTGAAAATAAAACAGGCCGCGTCTTCAAACGGTATGGTGTCGGGGAACTTGATTGCGGTAGCTGACGGGACGTTCAGATGCGTAGCGAACCCACCATGCCCGGTCAGTGCCAGAACGCGGTCACCGACTTCGAAGCCGCTTACACCTTCACCGATGGCCAGTACTTCCCCCGCAATTTCACCGCCCGGAGCAAAGGGGCGCGGCGGCCTGATCTGATATAGGTCCTGTATGATCAGTGTGTCCGGAAAATTGACGCCCGCCGCCCTGATTCCAATCAGTAATTCACCGCGTCCCGGAGTAGGATCGGGTAGGGTGGTCAGTTCCAGTGTTTCCGGTCCACCCGGCGCGACGCTGAGTAAAGCTTGCATATCAGACCCGTTATCCTTGTTATTCGGTTAGTACGAGCTTTGGTGCAGCAATTGGTCTTGTCAAGAAACCACCGGTTTCGACGACGCACCAATTCCCGAAAAGGGTATGCGCCCGCCACAAATAAACAGGAGCAGACAATGACCCCCGAAACGCTTTTCTCATTGCATGGCAAGACTGCGCTTGTCACCGGTGGGGCGACCGGGATCGGTCGCATGGCTGCCGAAGCGCTGGTGTTGGCCGGGGCGCGAGTTCTGATCGCGTCGCGCAAGACCGAGGCCTGCGAAGCCGTCGCGGCGGAACTGAATGCGTTGGACGCCTCGGGTCAGGCCGTTGGATTCGGCGGCGATGTCGCGACCAAAGAAGGTGTCGAAGCACTTGCATCCGAGGTCAGGGATCGCACGGATCGGCTTGATATCCTGATGAATAATGCAGGCGTCAGTTGGGGTGCGCCGATGGGTCAATTCCCTCATGAAGCGTGGGACAAAGTCATGTCGGTCAATGTCGCGGGCCTGTTTGACCTGACCCAAAAACTGTTGCCGGTGTTGATGAATTCTGGCTCGGCTGACGATCCGGCTCGGGTTATCAATGTCGGCTCGGTCATGGGGGAGGTTCCCATGGGTGACGGCGCCTACAGCTATTCGGCGTCGAAAGCGGCTGTTCTGCACCTGACGAAGATCATGGCCAAGGAGTTTTCACCTTACCACATCACGGTCAACGCGCTGGCGCCTGGGCCTTTTGTCTCGCGCATGACTGCCTTTGCCACAGGCGACAAAGAAACACGGGAAAAAGTTGGTAAATCCGTTCCCTTGGGCCGGGTTGGTCGCGAAGACGATATCGCCGGCTGCATGTTGTTTCTGTGCGGTCGCGGCGGCAGTTATGTGACCGGCGCGGTTATTCCAGTGTCGGGCGGCATCAATGTGGTGACGGCCGGGAACATCTTTGCCGAAGCTTTATAAGCAGAGACACGGAGGCGCAGGATGAGCAGCACGCAATTGGACATCGCAGCCGTTGACACCTATCTCAGCACCCATCTTACGGGGTATCGAGGCCCGCTGGAGGCAACCAAGTTCTCGGTCGGCCAGTCCAACCCGACCTTTCTGCTGCAAACCCCTGAAAAAGCGTATGTTTTGCGTCGAAAACCCCAGGGAGTGCTGCTGAAGTCCGCACATGCGGTAGATCGCGAATATCGTGTACAGACAGCTCTGGCCGACAGTGCTGTACCGGTCCCGCGGATGCATCTGTTGTGTCAGGATGACAGCGTGATCGGCTCGGACTTTTACGTCATGGAGCACCTTGACGGACGCATCTTTCTGGAACCCACCATGAAAGGCGAAAGCAACGAGACACGCACCGCCGTTCTGGATGAAATGAACCGGGTTCTGGCCGCGCTGCATATGGTCGATATCGAGGCTGCCGGGCTTTCGGATTATGGCCCGCCCGGAAACTATTTTGAACGTCAGATTGCACGATGGACCAAACAGTACCGCGCCTCTGAAACTTCGGAAATCCCCGAGATGAACGCGCTGATTGGCGCGCTAGAGCATGCAGTGCCAGAGGATGACGGGCAAAGGACGCTCGTGCATGGCGACTATCGCATCGACAATCTGATGTTCGAGAAACACGGAACCCGGTGCATCGGTGTACTGGATTGGGAGCTTTCGACCATCGGACACCCTTATGCGGATCTGGCTGCCGTGATCATGCAATGGAGAATGCCGCCCGGTACTGAAGGTCGCGGTCTGGCGGGCATAGATCGGGACAGCGTGGGTCTGCCGACAGATCAGGCTTTCATCGATCAGTATTGCCAGCGTCGCGGCCTTTCCGGCATCGACAATTTCGGATTTTATCTGGCCTTCAACTTCTTCCGCATGGCGGGAATTCTGCAGGGTGTCTTCAAACGTGCGCAGGATGGCAACGCCTCGGACCCGAAGCGCGCCTTGGTTCTTGGTTCCTATGTCCCGATATTCGCGCAACATGGTCTGGCCGCGCTAAAAGCCTAGGATTCCTTTGAAAGCTCCAGTTCCAGGTTTCCCAGACTGTTCTTGCCAAAGAACATCTCGGCCCCCACGAACATGCTGGGAACACCGAACACGCCACGTTTTACGGCGGCCTTGGTCTGATCCTTGAGCTGCTGCTTGACTTCGACGCTGGTCATCGCTTCGCGGAGCTTGCGTACCGGCAACTTATTCTCCTGCATGATTTCAATAAGAACACCAACCTCATCGACCTTTTGGCCATGCACCCAGATGGCATCAAATATTGCATCTATGTACTTGGTTTCCCAAGATTTACCAGACGCATACACGGCCCCGCGCATGGCGAATCTGGTATTGACCGGAAAGTGCGGGCTCATGTGAAAACTCAGGCCACGGGTCCGCGCAAACCTGTGCAGGTCATGGGTCAGATATGCCGTTTTCTGGCGGTTTTCCGAGAACGCCTGAAACGGGCTCTGGTTGTTAGTAGCCTTGAAAACCGTAGCCAGCAGAACTGGAATAAGCGTGACCTTGGCGCGATGCTTGGCAGCAAGTGCGGGCAGGACCTTATAGGCGAGAAAGGCATTCGGACTACAGAAATCATACAATAATTCAATACGTTGCGTCATATTTATCCTCCGGGAAGGTTGGGTGGCGAAATGTCTCCAACTCGTAACCAGCGAATCCGCTACCCACTCAGTGTATCAGCCGATGGGCCGGGCGTACCGCTACGGTCGAATTCCCTGTCAATTCAGCGCTTAACATCGCAAGATCTGGACTATAATGCAGAGGGCAAATCAAAGATGGCTGCGTTCGACCTCAATCGCCTGAACCGTATCACCGACTGGATGCAACGCTACGTCGATGAGCGGAAATATGCGGGCAGTTCCTTACTGGTAAAACACGAAGGGACCGAGTTGTTTTTCCACGCCTGCGGTCAAAGAAACGTCGAAAACGATCTACCGTTTCAGCGCGATACGATCGCACGCATCTACTCGATGACTAAGCCGGTGACTACGGTAGCACTTATGATGTTGGCCGAGCGCGGGTTATTTCACCTTGACGCACAACTATCGGATTTCCTTCCGGAATTTCGAAACATGCAGGCTCTGATCCCAGGGGCGGAACGATTGGACCAGACCGAGGATGCTCCGACACCGACGCTGCATCAGTTGCTGACCCATACGAGCGGTCTCAGCTATCCGTTCAATCCCGGAGTTCTGCCCAGGGCGATGGATGAGCAGAACCTGATGTTTAAACCAAATCAGGGCCTTCTTGCTGACCGTGTGGTCGATCTGGCGGACCTTCCGCTGGCATTTCAACCCGGCGCTCGCTGGGAATACTCCGTCGGCATAGATGTTCTGGGCCGCGTGATCGAGGTGGTCACGGGTCAGTCGCTGGATAAGTTCTTCGCGCAGGAAATTTTCGAACCGCTGGGGATGCAGGAAACCGGATTCCGGGTGCCACCGGGGGCAGGGGATCGATTTGCCTCGCTCTACACGCCATTGGCCGGGGACGCGATGGCGCTGAACTCTGCCGAAGCCGGCAGCGAAACCCTGCGGCTTGTTGATCAGGCCGGAGAATCGCCATTTGAACACACCACCACATTCTCGGGCGGTGGTGGTCTGGTCGGGACAATCGACGACTATTCCCTGTTTGCCGAAATGTTGCGGAACCGAGGGCTGGGTAACGGACAATACCTGCTGGGCCCAAAAACCGTGGACTATATGCTGCGCAACCACTTACCGGGCGATATTGCCTCGATGGGACCGCAGAGCTTTGCTGAACAACCCATGGAAGGCACCGGGTTCGGGCTGGGTGGCGCGGTGGTGCTGAACCCCGGTCGAACCCGGGTGCCGGGCTCTGTTGGCGATTTCAGCTGGGGCGGCATGGCCTCGACCTTTTTCTGGATTGATCGGGTGAATGATTTGACAACGGTCTTCTTCACGCAGTTATCGCCGTCCAGTTCATACCCGTCGCGGGCTGAGTTGAAGGCGGTTGTCCTCGGGGCAATGATTGAATGATCATTCCGGCGCTGATACCCAAGCCCGAGACGACCAACCGGAGACCCCAGTATGACCGAAGCAGAACGCATCCTTCTGGACCTTTTGAACATCGAAAGGCTTGAGGTCGACCTGTTTCGCGGCACGGGATCAGGCGGCGAGACTCCAACCCGCATTTTCGGTGGTCAGGTTATTGCCCAAGCTCTGGCGGCCGCTTATCAAACCGTAGAAGATCGGTTGTGCCATTCTCTGCACGCCTATTTCATTCGCGCCGGCGACCCATGCATTCCCGTTATATATCAAGTTGATAGAGCACGGGATGGGGGCTCCATGACAACACGGCGCGTGGTCGCGATCCAACACGGCAAGCAAATCCTAAACATGTCGGCCTCATTTCATGTTCAGGACGAAGGGTGGAACCACCAACATGACATGCCGCAGACCGAGGCCCCGGAGAACTACCTAGAACGATCAGAATTGCGGCAGCGTTACGTGGATCTGGTTCCTGAAAAACTGCGCGGAGAGCTGTTGCGTGAACGGCCAATCCAGGTGCGTGAAGTGAACCATCTGAATCCCTTCAGCCCCGAAAAATCTGACGATCACAATCAGATCTGGTTCCGCATGGGCGCTGCCGCAGGTGCCGACCCGGTGACCCAGCATCTTCTTTTGGCTTACGCGTCAGACATGTACCTGATGACGTCAGGATTGCGGCCGCATGGGCTGAGTTTGTTCAGTAGTGAGGTCAATTTTGCCAGCCTGGATCATGCGTTGTGGTTCCACGCGCCGGTTCACTTTGAAAACTGGCATCTTTATGCGATGGAATCGCCCTGGAGCGGGCAGGGACGCAACTTCAACCGCGGCTCGATTTTCGCACAGGACGGCACCCTGGTCGCGTCGGTCGCACAGGAAGGTCTGATGCGGAAAGCGCGCAAGTAGCCTTAGCTGTCTTCGGTAAATTGCTGATTTAGCTTACGCATCCCGCCAAGCCAACGGTCATAGTCTCCGGTTTTGTGGCGGATGTAGTCCAAAACCTGAGGATGTGGCAGCACCAGAAACTGCTCGGACCTGATGGCCTCGACGCAGGCTTGCGCCACGTCTTCAGGTTCCAACATACCATCAATCGACGCGACCGAAACCTCGTGTCCACGCGTCATCTCGGACCGTACGGCCTGCGGACACAGGACCGACACGCGCAAACCTTTGTGCCCGTAGGTCAAGGACAACCACTCGGCAAACCCGACCGCTGCATGCTTCGTCACACCGTATGGCGCTGCGCCGGGCTGGTTCAGTAATCCCGCAGCGGAAGCCGTGATCATGATGTAACCTTTGCCACGCGCAATCATACGCGGCACGAGGTGCCGCGCGGTCCAGACGTGGGACATGACATTGATCTTCCAGGTCCGGTCCCAATCGTCGTCAGGAACTTCCGGGCCACCAAGCGTCAGAATGCCAGCATTGGCACAGAACAAATCAATCGGGCCAATGGTATCCTCAACAGTCTCGATCATCATCCTGATGTCAGCTTCTTGCGAAACATCGCAAACCAATGCGTGGCCGCCAATTTCCTCAGCCACACGCTGAACGCCATCGGCGTCGATATCAGAACAAACGACAACGGCACCGTCGCGGGCAAAACGTTCAGCCAGTCCTTTGCCGATACCCTGAGCGGCTCCGGTGACAATCACAGTTTTTCCGCTCAGTTCCATATCACAATCCCAAACGTTGGTTCGGGTTCACACCGTAACTTGTTAGACTTGTTGTGCAATCGGGTATTTGGGCATTATGGTTTTTAACCATAATACCAATTACACGTTGTCTTCAACAGAATGCCTGTAGCCCAGTCTGCGCCCGCCCCAAGATCAGCGCGTGAACGTCATGCGTGCCTTCATAGGTGTTCACGGTCTCAAGATTGACCATGTGTCGAATGACGTGGAACTCCAACGAGATGCCGTTGCCCCCGTGCATGTCGCGCGCCATCCGCGCAATATCCAGCGCCTTGCCGCAGTTGTTGCGTTTGACGATCGAGATCATCTCGGGCGCGGCTTCGGCCTGATCCATCAGGCGACCGACCCGCAAGCTCGCTTGCAGCGCCAAGGCGATTTCTGTCTGCATGTCCGCCAGCTTGCGTTGAAACAGCTGTGTCTGTGCCAATGGTCGATTGAACTGCTTCCGATCCAAGCCGTATTGCCGTGCGGCGTGCCAACAGCTTTCGGCAGCCCCCATGACACCCCAACTGATACCGTAACGCGCGCGGTTCAGACAGCCGAACGGTCCCTTGAGGCCCTGAACATTCGGCAGCAACGCGCTTTCATCGACCTCAACACGATCCAGGACGATTTCGCCGGTGATCGAGGCGCGCAGGCTCAATTTGTTCTGAATTTTCGGGGCACTCAGACCTTTTAGCCCCTTATCAAGAACAAAGCCGCGGATCTTGCCGTCATGAGCATCGGACTTGGCCCAGACAACAAACACATCCGCAATCGGCGCGTTGGAAATCCACATCTTGCTGCCGGTTAGACGATAGCCACCGTCAATCTTCTCGGCCTTAGTCTTCATGCCGGCCGGGTCCGAGCCTGCATCAGCCTCGGTCAGACCGAAACAACCGATCCATTCACCACTGGCCAGTTTCGGCAGGTATTTCCGGCGCTGTTCTTCACTGCCATAGGCATAGATCGGGTACATCACCAGAGAGCTTTGCACCGACATCATCGAGCGGTATCCGGAATCCACACGCTCGACCTCGCGCGCAACCAGACCGTAGGCGACGTACCCTGCCCCAAGGCCACCGTATTCCTCAGGAATCGTGGTGCCCAACAGGCCCATTTCGCCCATCTCGCGGAATATCTCGGGGTCGGTTTCCTCGTTTTGAAACGCCTCAGTCACCCGTGGCTGCAGCTTTTCCTGCGCGTAAGCCTGCGCGCTGGCCGCAATCATCCGTTCGTCTTCGTTCAGTTGATCGGACAGACGAAACGGATCATCCCACGCGAACTTGCCCATGTCGGGCGCATCTTTAGCACGCAATGCGGGCTTGGTGTCTGGGGCGTTCATAGTGCTTCTCCGCTCAGTCAGCTTCGACGCAACCTAACCCGGCCCCTCGTCAAAAGACAGTAAGAGTTTCGCATCCGACCATGAGCAAAACTCATACCCCTGCCCCGGTTTCTACCCCAGTGCATATCCTGCGCCGCGCACCGTACGCACCGGGTCTTCGCCGCCATGTTGAGTCAGTGCTTTGCGCAGACGTCCGATATGAACGTCAACCGTGCGCGTATCTACATAGATATCACGGCCCCAGACCCGATCCAGCAATTGCTCACGGCTCCAGACACGGCCCGGCTTTTCCATGAAAGTGCTCAGCAGGCGGAACTCGGTCGGACCCAGTTTCAAAGGTTTGCTGTTACGGCTGACCTTGTGTGTTTCAGAGTCCAGAACAATGTCGTCAAATTCCAGCCGCAGACCAACGGTTGCCGGGCGCACGCGGCGCAGCTGAGTACGCACCCGCGCCATCAGTTCAACCACCGAATACGGCTTGATCACATAGTCATCTGCACCGGTTTCCAGACCACGCACCTTGTCGACCTCTTCGGTGCGGGCCGACAGCATGATGATCGGGATCGACCGCGTTTCTGGGCGGGATTTCAGGCGGCGGCAAACCTCGATCCCGCTGAGGTTGGGCATCATCCAGTCCAGCACGATGATGTCCGGGTGCTCCTCGTCGACCAACAGCATGGCTTCGTCGCCGCTGGCGGCCTTGGACACGCGAAAACCTTCGGCTTCGAGGTTATAGGCCAGCACTTCACGCTGCGCCGGTTCATCTTCAACGACCAGAACGGTGGGCTGATCCGCAGACATTTGTCAGATCTCCTGAGGGGTATGCGAAGTTACATCAGCTTTCGGGCGCGCCTCGGTCGGGCGTTCCCCGGTCACGAGATAGACAACCTGTTCGGCAATTGCGGTCACGTGGTCACCCATGCGTTCGATGTTTTTGGCAATGAAATGCAGGTGCATACAGGACGAGATGTTGCGCGGGTCCTCAGCCATGAAGGTCAGGAATTCGCGGAACAGGCCATTGTACATCTGATCCACTTCTTCGTCGCGGTTGATGACATCAGTCGCCAATTCGGCATCGCGTTGAATGTAGGCGTCCAGCGCATCGCGTAGCATCCGTTCAACCTCACGCGCCATGCGACGCAGGGCGGCGGCGCTGCCGTTGATTTCGCCCGCATTGACCAAAACCGTAGTCCGCTTGGCGATGTTCTTGGCGTAATCGCCGATCCGTTCGAGGTTGCCGGACACTTTCAGGACAGACAAAACCAGGCGCAGATCACTGGCGGTCGGTGCGCGCAATGCGATCAGACGAGCGGTTTCTTCGTCGATCAGCTCTTCCAGCGCGTCGATGGCCTTGTCACCCTGACGGACCTGCTGTGCCAGTTCCTCGTCGCGGGATTCCAGTGAACGTGCGGCGCTCATGATGGCGGCTTCGACCAGCCCGCCCATCTTCATGATATGGGCCTGAATGGCTTCGAGATCGCGGTCGAAAGCGGATGCTATATGTTGTTCGCTCATGATTCAGTACCTGTTGTCAGCCGATCCGGCCGGTGATGTAGCTTTCGGTGCGGGGGTCTTCGGGGTTGGTGAAGATCTGACCCGTCTCGCCAAATTCGACGAGATTCCCAAGGTGGAAGAATGCCGTCTTCTGGCTCACCCGCGCGGCCTGCTGCATCGAGTGTGTCACGATCACCACCGAATAGCGCGAGCGCAGTTCGTCGATCAGCTCTTCGACCTGAGCGGTCGCAATCGGGTCCAGCGCCGAGCATGGTTCGTCCATCAACAGAACTTCGGGTTCAGTCGCAACTGCACGGGCGATGCACAGGCGTTGTTGCTGACCACCAGACAGGCCGGTGCCGGGTGCATCCAGACGGTCTTTGACCTCATCCCAGATCGCGCCGCGACGCAGGGATTTCTCAACGATGTCATCAAGTTCCGCCTTGTTTTTGGCAAGGCCGTGGATGCGTGGGCCGTAGGCCACGTTGTCATAGATCGACTTTGGGAAAGGGTTCGGTTTCTGGAACACCATGCCCACCTTGGCGCGCAGTTGCACCGGATCGACGCGCTTGTCATATATATCTTCGCCGTCCAGCAGGATGTCACCTTCAACACGGCAGATATCGATCGTGTCGTTCATCCGGTTCAGGCAGCGCAGAAAGGTGGACTTGCCGCAACCTGACGGGCCGATGAATGCTGTAACAGTCTTGTCTTCGATCTGAACATCAACGTCTTTGATGGCGTGGGTGTCACCGTAATAGACCTGAACCTTGTTCGCGGCGATCTTGATTGCTTTGGAGTCCACGGTTCTCTCCACTCGTGTCATGTCGTTCATATTAAGCCCCTTTACCAGCGGCGTTCAAAGCGGCGGCGCAGGATGACCGCGATGGTGTTCATTGTCACGAGGAAGATCAACAGGATGATGATGCCCCCCCATGCGCGTTCGTAGAAGGCCGGATCGGCGCGTTTGGACCATTCGTAAATCTGCGCCGGCATGGCCGAGTTCGGAGACAGGAAACCCGCAACAACGCCATCCGGCGGGTTCGAGGCAATAAAACCTACCATGCCGATCAATAGCAGCGGCGCTGTTTCCCCCAGCGCCTGCGCCAGACCGATGATAGTGCCGGTCAGGATACCGGGCGCGGCCAGTGGCAGAACGTGGTGGAACACCGCCTGCATTTTCGAGGCCCCTACCCCAAGTGCCGCGTCACGGATCGACGGCGGTACCGCCTTCAGCGACGCTCGGGTCGAAATGATGATCGTCGGCAAGGTCATCAGCGTGAGCACCAGACCACCCACCAGCGGCGCCGAGGTCGGCAAGTGCATATAGTTGATGAACACGGCCAGACCCAGGATACCGAACACGATCGACGGAACAGCAGCCAGGTTCGAGATGTTGACTTCGATAATATCTGTAAGGCGGTTTTGCGGCGCGAATTCCTCAAGATAGATCGAGGCCGCAACGCCAATGGGTAGAGCCAGCGCCAGTACTACGAACATCATGAAAAGCGAGCCCAGCATCGAGACACCGATCCCAGCTGCCTCGGGCCGTTGGTCAGAGGCATCCGCGCCAAAAATGAAGTCTGGGTTGAAGGCCTTGTACAGGACACCGGCGTCTCGCAATTGATCCACGAAATCCAGCTGCTCGACTGAGATGCTCTTGTCATTGGCAATCGACTCGCGGGTGACGCGACCCTTCATGTAGCCATCTACACGGCTGTTGACCAAAAAGCGGAAGCTGACCGTTTTGCCGATCTCGTCGGGGTTGGCGATCACATAGTTCCGCAACTCGGCCTGAGCGGCTTTGGAAAGGATCTTGCCCATTGCCTTGGGTTTCAGGTCGGTCTGAATGCCCAACTCCTGGACTTCGCTTTCCAGAGCCGAGGCAATGAGTGGCGCATAACCGAAGGTCGAGACCTTCTTGATGTCTTCGATATTACGGTTGCCCTTCTTGTCCAGCTTTTCTTCTTTCAGTTCGACGTTCAGTTCAAGAAAGCTCTGTTGGAACGCTCCTGTACCGGCGGTGACGATGTTGGTCACCAGAACGACCAGCATCAGCAGACCGATACCGATAGCGGCGATGCCGTACAGTTTGAACCTGCCTTCGGCTGCGTTGCGGCGTTTGGTGCGCAAGTCCTTTTCGAACAGCGACCCGCCCTTCGGCTTCGCAGCAGGAGCAGCGCCAGGGTTTTGGGAAATATCGGTCATTCGTACTGCTCCCGGTATTTGCGTACGATGTAGAGGGCAAAGATGTTCAGCCCCAGCGTAATGATGAACAGGGTCAGACCCAGGGCAAAGGCCACCAGCGTTTCAGGGCTGGCGAAATCGGTGTCGCCGGTCAGCTGACTGACGATCCGGGTGGTGATGGTGGTCATCGCCTCGAACGGGTTACCCGAGAATTTGGCGATGGCACCGGCGGCCATCACCACGATCATGGTTTCACCGATGGCGCGGCTTGCTGCCAGCAGGATCGCCCCCACGATACCCGGCAGCGCGGCAGGCAGAACCACCTGTCGCACCGTTTCGGATTTGGTTGCGCCCAGCCCAAGCGAGCCATCGCGCATCGACTGCGGCACAGCGTTAATGATGTCGTCGGATAGCGACGATACAAACGGGATCAGCATGATACCCATAACCAGACCGGCCGTCAGAACCGCATTGGAACTGGCCATCCAGCCAACGCCCAACATACCGCCCTCACCAAACATCGACACCAGCGCCGGACCCACGGTCAGCAGCGCGAACAGACCATAAACAATGGTCGGAATACCTGCGAGAATTTCCAGCAATGGCTTGGCAATGGATCGGGTCGCGCCTGTCGCATACTCAGACAGGTAAATCGCAGCGAACAGGCCAATCGGCACGGCCACAAGCAGTGCGATCAGCGAAATATACAGTGTCCCCCACAGCAGAGGCAGGATTGAAAGCTCGCTGCCTCCGCGAAAGTTCGGAGCCCAGGTGCTGCCGAAGAAGAAGTCCTTCCACGAGTGCAGCTGGAAGAAGTTCATCGTCTCGAACAGCATCGACAGCACGATGCCGACTGTGGTCAGGATGGCGATTGACGCTGCCAGCAGCAAAAGCGCCAGAACGCCCTGCTCGACCACGTTTCGCGCGCGGAACTCCTTGTGCGTCCGCACATAGGCAAAAGCTGCGCCCAACAGGGCCAACGCCAATACGACTACCTGCATCGCAACCGACCCGGTCCCGGTCATGCTTCGGTATTTCTGAGCCGCAACCAGAATGGGTTGGGTGATATCCTGCGTCAGAACCTGACCCGCGTCCTTCAGAGCCGACGTCAGCGCGTCAATATCCGCGTTCGCATCCTGTGCCTGGGTCTCGGTCAATGCTCCGGTGGCCACGGCGCCGTTCAAGCCATTAGAAACGCGGCGCACTTCGCTCATGATCAGGCCGCGATCCGATCCTTCGGGAACCGCCTGATCGGGAATGAGACCGGATACGGTACTGTTCACGATCATCGGCTGCACCAGAAGCCAGACAATCAGTACGCCCAACGCCGGAACCAAGGCCGTCATGGCGACGTTATAGCCATAGTAGGACGGTAGAGAGTGCAATTCGCGCGCATCACCTCCCGCGCTTGCCAGGGCACGGGACCGACCCGTGAAATATCCGATCACTGCCAGCGCAAGCAGGATAAGCAAAAGCCAGGATAACGCCATGATAACTCCGTGGGGATGGCAGAGATGGAGTCAAAAAGAACCGGGGCGCGCATAAAACGCCCCGGTCACATTCGGATGGGTGATTAGGAACCGCCGCCCAGAACGGCTTCGTTGGCAACAGCGTCCTGAACCTTTGCCAATTCCGGATCGGAGACCAGACCGTATTCGGCCAGCGGGCCGTCAGGACCTGCGATCTCGTCAGCGACGAAGAACTCAGCATATTCTTTCAGGCCGGGGATCACGCCGATATGGGCTTTCTTGACGTAGAAGAACAGCGGGCGCGAAACCGGGTATTCGCCGGTCGCGATCGACTCGGTCGAGGGTACAACGCCGGACATGGTCGCAACCTGCAGCTTGTCGGTGTTGTTTTCGTAGAACGCCAGACCGAAGACGCCGATGCCGTCCTTGTTGCTGTCGATGCGGGCCAGAGTCTCTGTGTAATCGCCGTCGATGTCGACCGAAACGCCGTCAGTACGCAGAGCGATACAGGCTTTCTCAGCCGCTTTCTTGTCGTCGCCGTTGGCAGCCTTGTAGACATCGAAGTCACCCAGATGCTCACAGCCGGCCAGTATCACCTTGTCTTCGAACACTTCGCGGGTGCCGTGCTTGGTCCCCGGGATGAACGCCGCGATCGGCTGCGCCGGGAAGTTCGGGTTCACGTCGGCCCAGGTTTTGTTCGGGTTGTCGACCAGCTGGCCGTCAACAACGATCTGCGCGGACAGGGCTTTGTACCAGTCTTCCGGCGTGAACTCGAACGAGTTGCCGTTGATGTCTGATGCAAAAACGATGCCGTCATAACCGATCTGAACTTCGATGATATCGGTGACGCCGTTGTCGGCACAGGCTTTAATCTCTTTTTCACGGATCTGGCGCGATGCGTTGGCAACGTCGATGGTGTTTTCACCAACCCCTTCACAAAAACGCTTCAGGCCTGCCGAGGAACCACCCGATTCAACAACCGGCGTCGGGAAGTCAAAGTTCTCACCGAAGGCTTCTGCAACGATCGAGGCGTAGGGTAGGACGGTCGAGGAACCGGCAACCTGAACCTGATCACGAGCAGCGGCCGCAGTGGCCGAGACAGCAGCGATAGCAAGAGCCGAAGCCGACAGTTTTACAAAGGACATCTCAGTCTCCTTGAGAAAGTAGTTTGTGATCACCCCCATGATGATCTTGCAGGCACCTCTAAGGTCTGCGCGTAAGCCTTTTGTGACAGGTTTGTAACAGCCATATGACAGTCCGCAGAATTTCTTACCGAACCGACGCAATGCAGACATGCATCTTTCACATAGGTAAACGAAGCCGCTCTGACGGCTTTGAAACTTCGAAGTTACCGTGGAAGAATTACGGTGAACGTCGCCCCTTTGCCCAGTTCGCTTTCCACCCGCAGCCGCCCGCGATGGCGGTTGATAATGTGTTTCACGATGGCAAGGCCCAGCCCTGTCCCTCCCAGTTGCCGCGATCTGTGACTGTCGGCGCGATAGAATCTTTCGGTCAGACGCGGCAGATGAACCGCATCAATGCCCGGCCCCTTGTCGATCACCTGAACCCGGACCGCGGGGCCCCGCATTGCGGAATTGCGCTCGGATGGAAGCACGCGTATTTCCACACTCCCGCCGCTGCCGCCGTATTTGATGCCGTTTTCGATCAGGTTTGTGAACACCTGACGCAGTTGGTCGTTGTCCCCTATCAGCGAGACGGGTTCGTCTGGCGCCATCAGCGTCAACTGCACGTCCGCATCCTCGGCTAGTGGACGCAGCGAGTTAAGCGTGGATTGCAACAGGCCCGTCAGTTCAAGCTGCTCTTTCGGACGTACTCTCTCTTCGCTTTCGACGCGATTCAGGGACAGCAAATCCCCAACCAGCCGGTTCATCCGGTTGGCCTCATCGGCCATGATCTGCAGGAAACGATCGCGGGCTGCCGCATCGTCATGGGCCGGACCGCGCAGCGTTTCGATGAATCCCATCAAAGCGGTCAGAGGTGTGCGCAACTCATGGCTGACATTGGCGACAAAATCCCGGCGCATCTGGCTGGCCTGATCGACATGCGTGACATCCTGAAAAATTGCCAGCAAAGCCCCGCCGGACACCGCGCCAACACCGGTCATATAGCGGCATTCGACCTCGAAGGTGGTGTCCTGCGCGCCATCATTGGACAAGTGGCGCGTCTTGGTGGGACCTTTGGTGCGCAGTCCCTGCTCTATCGCGTCAATAACCTGAGGTTGCCGCAGGATCGTCGCGAAATGCCGACCGACGATATTCTGTGTTAGCAGGGTCTTAGCATCGGCATTCGCGGCAATAATTCGCTCGGTCTGGTCGACCATCAAGGCAGGCATCGGAATGGCTGCGACAAATTCGGCGAGCAGGTCGTGAGACATATCCTCGATCTTTCCGGGCGTTTCAGGACACGGGCTTCATCTCATCACGGAACCGGCGCATGTTCTGCTGATAATGCAGTGCACTGAGGGTGATTTTCTGCGCCGCTGCCTCATCCAGTTGTCGCACGACCTTGCCGGGCGTACCCATTACAAGCGAATTGTCGGGGATTTCCTTGCCCTCGGTGATTAAGGCCCCTGCCCCAATCAGGCAGTTCTTTCCAATCCTGGCCCCGTTCAGAACAATGGCCCCCATCCCGATCAGAGTGTTTTCCCCGATCGTACAGCCATGCAACATCACCTTGTGCCCAATAGTGCAGTTCTTGCCGATGGTCAGCGGGAACCCGGCGTCGATATGCATGATGCAGTCTTCCTGCACATTGCTGCCTTCGCCGACGCGAATTTCTTCGTGGTCGGCGCGGATGGTACAGCCGAACCAGACCGAGGCACCCTGCTCCAGCACGACCTTGCCGATCAGGTTGGCGTCGGGTGCAACCCAGGTGTCCTCGTGGATTTGCGGTGTGTGTTCACCCAAAGCGTAGATGGTCATGACAACCCCTCGAACTCATTTTGCAGGGTGCGCACGTGGTTTTGCAGTTTCGGTTGCTGAATGCGGCGCATCCGTTCGGCGCTGACGATAGTTTTCAGCTTTTCTTCGGTCGCATCCAGATCGTCATTAACCAGAACATAGTCGTAATAGCCCCAGTGGCTGATCTCGTCCCAGCTTTTCAGCATCCGCTTGGCGATTACGTCCTCGCTGTCCTGCCCGCGCGTTTCCAGCCGGCGGCGCAACTCGGGGATCGAGGGCGGCAGGATAAAGATCGACAGCGCGTGCTTACCCAGATCCGAGTTTCGGATTTGCACCTCGCCCTGCCAGTCGACGTCAAACAGTACATCCCGGCCGGAATTGATCGATTCCCGAACTGGACCGGCAGGAGAACCATAGAAGTTACCGAAAACGTGCGCGTGTTCCAGCATCTGCCCATCGGCAACCTGCTGTTTGAACTCATCCTCGGACAGGAAGTAGTACTCGCGCCCGTGCTCCTCGCCTGGACGAGGCGCACGCGTTGTGGCCGAGACCGAAAACTCCAGACCTTCGTCCCAGGCCATCAGCCGACGAGCCAGCGTGGATTTTCCTGCGCCCGAAGGCGAAGACAGGATGATAAGTAGGCCGCGGCGATCTGCCATTTCACTCGTTCCCATAGTCATTCAACATTCTGCACTTGTTCGCGCATCTGGTCTATTATCGCCTTCAACTCAAGCCCTACCGAGGTCAGATCGGCGCTTTGCGCTTTCGAACACAAAGTGTTGGCCTCGCGGTTGAACTCCTGCATCAGGAAATCCAGCTTGCGCCCGACGGCTGCGTCCTGTGATAACAAGTTCCGCGCGGCCACGACGTGCGCTTTCAGGCGGTCGATCTCCTCGGTGATATCCGATTTCACTGCAAGCAGCGCCAATTCCTGCGCCACCCGGTCCGGGTCGGCGCCCTGAGCATTAGCCAACACGCGCGCCAGGTTTTCCCGCAGCGCCTCGGCTGTTTTGTCCTTGCGCTGCTCGGCGAGTTCCGCCGCCTGCTCGGTCAGGTGAGAAACCTGCGACAACTGCCCGTCAACTATGTCGGCCAGCGCCTTGCCCTCCGTCTGGCGCATGTCGACAAAGGCAGCCAAAAGCGCGGAAAATTCCTTGGTTAGGTGCTCGACCAGCGGCGCGGGGTCATCGATCTCACTGCCTGCCTCCAACATGCCCTTGATGCCGATCAGGTCAGCTGCCGTCGACGGCGCCAGCGTGACACCGCTGGCGGCTGCCATCTCCTGCGTGCGGGCCAGTGCGGTCAACGCGGCGACCATGGCCGTTTCGTTCAGGGCAAGATCGGGCGCAGTTTCTTCGCGGCTCAGCTTCAGCGACAGGGTGACGTTGCCCCGGCTCAACGCTTGCGAGATTTGCGCGCGCAGGGCGGATTCGAGCCCGATCAGCCAATCGGGTACGCGCAGGCGCATATCCAGCCCCTTGCCGTTCACACTGCGCAGTTCCCACGTCCAGCTATGGGGGCCAAAAGCCCCCTTGCCCGAGGCGAAACCGGTCATGGATCTGATCATGCCTGCCCTTTCCGTCGCTGCTCTTTTTTGCTTGCTTGCCGCACCTAAAGCCATCGGCAGGCACAGAGCAAGAGTTTGCTCACTGTAAGCCGTTCTCCAGAAGTTAACCATTCGTTAAAGAATTCCTCCAAAATTGACTTAACCCGTGTCAATCTGACCTGAGCTGGAGGCTGGTCGGGCAAAAATAGTCCCGGTATCTGGCATTTTAGGAAAATGACGGTCAATCGACGCTAGGGTGATGAAAATGAAAACCTTTTTCGGAAACGGCTCCGGGTCAAGTTTTGGAAAGATCGTCGCAATGGATCGTTTTGACAGCGGGCGCAGCCTCTCGCCCATCCGACAGGTCGAAGCGTATTGGACCGCGTTGCTGACAGGTGACGGCGTGCCCCGGCGTTCGCAGATCGATCCGCGTGGTCTTGAGAACGTTCTGGAATACACGTTCATTCTTGAACGCATCGCGCCTGGGCTTGCCCGGTTTCGTCTGGCCGGTAGCCATCTGAACAAACTGGCGGGCATGGAAGTCCGCGGCATGCCCCTAACTGCGTTTTTCGAACCCAACGCCCGCGACCAGATCTCTGACGTTCTGGAACAGGTCTTCGCCCGGCCCGCGATTGCCGAGCTTGGTCTTGTGTCCGCTGGCAGGCTGGGGCGGACTCAATTGCAGGCCCGAATGATCCTGTTGCCGCTGAAAAGCGATCTCGGTGATGTCAGCCGCGTGCTGGGTGTGTTGGTCAGCGACGGCACAATCGGCGCAACGCCGCGCCGGTTCACCACTCCGGACACCCGCGTTCGGGCGGTATCCGACGTGCAGGCGCCGCTGCAACAGGTGGAACGCGAACTTGCCGGATTCGCCGAAAATCAGGATGCGTTCAAACGCCCCGGGTCACATCTGCGACTGGTCTCGTCCCGCGACGACTGATCCCAACGAAAAAGGCGGACCGAATGGCCCGCCTTTCTTGTTTCATAAGGCCCGAACCTTAGCTGGCCGCGCGTTTGTTGCCATTGCGGCGCAGATTGGTCAGCTCCTCGGCGACAAGGAAGGCCAGTTCCAACGATTGCGATGCGTTCAGACGCGGATCGCAAGCGGTGTGGTAACGGTCCGAGAGGTCCTCTTCGGTCACAGCCCGCACGCCGCCGGTGCATTCGGTGACGTCCAGACCGGTCATCTCGAAATGCACACCGCCGGGGATGGTGCCCTCGGCCTGGTGCACGCCAAAGAAGTCGCGCACCTCGCGCAGCACGGAATCGAACGGACGGGTTTTATAGCCGGTCGCCGACTTGATCGTGTTGCCATGCATCGGGTCACAGACCCAGGTCACCTTGGCGCCTTCTTCCTTGACGGCCTGAATCAACCGCGGCAGGTGCTCACCTGCTTTGCCCGCACCAAAGCGCGCAATCAGGGTCAGGCGACCTTCTTCGTTCTCAGGGTTCAGTTTGGACATCAGAACCTTGAGGTCTTCGGCTGTGGTCGTCGGACCACATTTCAAACCAATCGGGTTCAGCACGCCGCGGCAGAACTCAACATGTGCACCGTCCGGCTGACGTGTGCGGTCGCCGATCCAGATCATGTGACCAGAACCAGCCAGCCAGTTGCCCGACGTCGAATCAAGACGGGTCAACGCCTCTTCATATTCCAAAAGCAGGCTTTCGTGGCTGGTATAGAACTCAACGGTTGAAAATTCATGCGTGGTGTCCGCCGTGATCCCGGCAGCGTTCATGAAATCGATCGTGTCCTGAATACGGTCAGCGATTTCCGAGTATTTGCTGACATCCTGTTCGTCGGTGAAACCCAACGTCCAAGAATGCACCATGCTCATATCCGCGAAACCACCGGTCGAGAACGCGCGCAGCAGATTCAGCGTTGCGGCGGCCTGTGTGTAGGCCTGAAGCATTTTGCCGGGATTCGGAATGCGCGCCTCGGGCGTAAAGGCCAGTTCGTTGATGATGTCACCGCGATAGCTGGGCAGTTCCACACCTCCAACAACCTCAGTCGGCGCACTGCGCGGCTTTGCAAACTGCCCCGCCATACGACCAACTTTTACAACCGGCACTTTGGCGCCGTAGGTCAACACCATTGCCATCTGCAGCATCACCTTGAAGGTGTCACGGATAGCGTCCGCACTGAACTGTTCAAAGCTTTCAGCACAATCCCCGCCCTGCAACAGGAAAGCCTCGCCGCGACCGGCGGCACCCAGATGTTGCTTGAGGCGCCGTGCTTCGCCAGCAAAGACCAGCGGGGGATACTGTGAAAGCTGGGCCTCGACCTTGGCCAAAGCGGCCTCGTCGGTATAGTCTGGCATCTGAACCCGGGGCTTATTGCGCCAGTTCGTTTTTTGCCATTCGGTCATAGCTTTGATCTCCGCTGAAGTAGTCAGGTCGTCTCTATACAAAATGCATTGAAGACTGACCATATCCGATTTGGGCCTCTTGACGCGGGAAACAAGCTTTGATCATGGTGGCTGCCAAATCTGTCGCCGGACGTAACGTCATAAAGCGCCGAATCAAGGACACCTCGCCATGCAAGAGCAACGCCAAGTTGTCACGGTGGAAGACACTGCGGCTAACCCCCGCAATTTCGTATTTGTCCTGCTGGACAAATTCTCGCTGCTGTCATTCGCTTCGGCGTTGGACAGCTTGCGGATTGCCAACCGTATGGCGGACAAGACGCTGTATACATGGACCCTGATGGGTGAAGGTGGCGAAACGATCAATTGTTCGGCTGGTACGACATTCGAGTTAGACGCGGACCTTATCGAACTACAGCGCGATGATGTCGTGTTGATCTGCGGCGGCGTTGACGTTCAGTCGGCGACCACCAAAAGGGTGTTGAACTGGGTGCGACGCGAGGCACGCCGGGGCCTGCGCATAGGTGGCCTGTGCACTGCAGCTTACACGCTGGCCAAGGCCGGGCTTCTGGACGGCAAGCGCGCCACGATCCACTGGGAAAACGCCGACAGTTTCGTTGAGGAGTTTGACGAGGTCGAACTGACCAAGTCTGTCTTTATCCTCGATGCGAACCGGATGACCACAGCGGGTGGCACCTCGTCCATTGACCTGATGTTGAAGATAATCGCCGACGATTATAGCGAAGATCTTGCCAATGCCGTGGCGGATCAGATGATTTACTCCTCGATCCGCACCGATCAGGACACCCAGCGCCTGTCGACTCCGACGCGCATTGGGGTGCGTCACCCAAAGCTGAGCCAAGTCATCCTGATGATGGAAAAAAACATCGAAGAGCCGATTTCGCCTTCGATTCTGGCGAAGGATGTCGGCATGTCGACCCGGCAGCTTGAGCGCCTGTTCCGTCGCTACCTAAGCCGCTCGCCCAAGCGCTATTACATGGAATTGCGCCTGCACAAGGCCCGCAACCTGCTGATGCAGACCGACATGAGTGTGATTAACGTGGCGCTGGCCTGCGGATTCGCCAGCCCGTCGCATTTCTCGAAATGCTACCGGGCACATTACAACACGACGCCCTATCGCGAGCGTGGCGCGCAAGGTGATCGCTTGTCTGTTTAGATTTTTAGAACATGCCGAATATGACTTCGGAATTAGTGTTAATTGCAAAATGAAGAACAGCCAGGCCGTCTTCTCTCTCGTGTAAAAAAGCGTAAACGTATATGTTGCTGCCTTTGCCATTCCAGTAAGCGCGCATTTCTTGCCAATATCCGTTTTCAAGTTCTACGCGCTTAGGCTCAGGACCCATTGATTTCCGTATAGCGGCGTGATTCACGGTTCGAAAACGAGCGGTGAACATGTCTGATCTTTTCTGGCTTACAGA